>CALCCX010000292.1 GCA_937900165.1 uncultured Acidimicrobiia bacterium
AGTTCCCTTCAGCCAATTGCTCGGCAGCCGATCCCGTTCGGTGATCGATAGCCTGGCCAGGAAGCTACCAGGTCCGCAGATCACGAACGCAGAACCTCACCTCCGCAGCGACTCCTGGATCGCCGCGACCGCCACAGCCCACGATCTACCAATAGTCACTCAGGGCGCCGACTTCGATAACCTGCCCGGTGTCCGCGTCATCACGATCTGACTGCCGACGGGCAACGAATCGCATACGGCGACACCGAACGTCCATCCGGCGGATAGCATCCGGCAGGTGAGCAAACACGAGAAACACGACACAGCCAACCATCGGCACATCTACACCAACCGCACTTTGAACCTGCGTTCGATAGACGCAATCGGCCATGACCTCCACTACACCCTGGTTCGTTACACAACCCGCGAGTGGGAGCGGCGGGCATACCACCACGCCAAGCTTCAGGTCGCAGACCGAGGTTGGCCAGTCGATGATCTGGAATTCGATCCGACGCTGGTGATCCAGGGTCTGACCATCGACTTGGAGCTTGGCAACCTTCTCAAAGTCACCCGCTTCGGCTATGTGATCCGCGCCCAACACGGCACTCGCCCGCTCGAACATCGACAGATGCGCAAAACCTACAGCAGCGCGGAAGTCGATCTGGCCGAGGACCGTTGGCTGTTTCTCAACACGATGTTCAGTATGTCAGAAGCCATCCTCTTTGCTCAGGTGGTTGACCTGGCCGACCAGGGGGCCATCCCAGAGGTGGTCGGCTATGAAGACCTCTACTGGATCGTCCGCAGCGCCCTTGACGCCGCCCATCTGGAAGGCACCCTCAAGGCCGAGATTCTCGCCGACCCTGACCGCTTCATCGAACCCGATCCCGCTGTCGTCACCACCCTGCGGGACCAGCGGGCGGCCGGCAAGAAGCTCCTCCTCATAACCAACTCGGAGTGGGAGTACGCATCGCAGATCATGCAGATCACCTTCGATCCGCACATGGGCGACGGCGAGACCTGGCGTGACCTGTTCGACGTTGTGATCGTCTCGGCCGCCAAACCTGGCTTCTTCCTTGGCAAGAATCGCCTTCATGAGATCGTGGACCTCGATCGTGCTCTACTGCGTCCACACTTTGAGGGAATCAAGCCCGGCGGTGTCTATTTCGGTGGTAACGCCCACGATGTCGAGCAAAGCCTCGGACTGTCAGGCGACCAGATCCTCTACGTTGGCGATCACCTGTTCGGAGATGTCCTCGTATCAAAGGCCACTCTTCGCTGGCGCACCGCCCTGATAATCCATGAGTTGGAGGACGAGGTCTCGGCCCTGGAGAAATTCGCCCCGCGGGAAAAGAAGCTAGCCGCACTGATGGTTCGCAAGGAAGAACTGGAAGCCAGACAGGCCGACCTGCGGCTCACTCAGCTACGGGCAAGATCGAACAAGAAGACCGACGTGTCCGATTTGGAGGCTGACCTGACCGGCCTGCGGGATGAGATCTCAACGCTCGATACCCAAATCGCACCGCTGGCCATTGAGTCCGGGAATCTCGTCAACAAACACTGGGGCCCACTGATGCGAGCCGGCGCCGACAAAAGCCTGTTCGCCCGCCAAGTCGAGCGACACGCTGACGTATACACGTCCAGAGTTTCCAACTTTGGAGCGGTCACGCCGTTCGCCTATCTCAGGGCCTTCCGCAGCCCCCTGCCGCACGAAGACGACTGACACATCCTGATCAGGCCCAAACCAAAAGGGGCCCGACCGAAGCGGGGCTCCTTGTTGGGTTCAGTTACCAGGGCAGCTATTCACCGTCGTCGTGATCCTTTGCGTCGTGATTATGTCCATCGTGGTCATGGTCGCCGTGTCCGAGGTCGAGGCCGATCAACAGCGGATCATGGTCAGAGCTGCGATACGGTCCAGGTGCAACAGTCGTCGGATCGAACCAATCCAAGAAGCGTGGTTCGTCTGCGTTGATGTGCCAGAACTCCACCTCCTCAACTCCGTCCGCCAACCCATCCGTCGCGAAGGCGTTCTCGAGCGTGCCTCGCCCGATAAACGGCGCAGCGAAAGAGGCGAAGAAGTTGAACGAGTACGGATTGTCCACGTACCCGTCCACCAGGTTCTCCAACCCGCCGCCGAGCGTGACGATCGGATCCTCCTTCGCATACGAGTTGAAGTCACCGATCACCAGCACGTCCGGATCGCCCGTAGAAGCGATGAGTTCGTCGACGAATTCGAGCACTCGCTCCGCCTGGGCAACTCTCGTGGCGTTGTAGGCGGCCTGGCCGTCACCCTGGTCGAGGTCATCGCCGGTTGCCGAACTCGAGCCCTTCGACTTGAGGTGGTTGACCATCACGGTGAACACGTCACCATCTACCGAGAACGTCTGGGCCACCGGGGGTCGCCCGACGCCTGATGTCGGATCATCGGGGTCACGCAGGCGGTCGAACACGTCGTCCTGGATCGTGACCGGACCACCGATGGCATCGACCTTGTCGTTTCGGTAGATGATCTCGTTGCGGATCGGGTAGCCGTTGTAATAGTCGAGTTCACCCATCCATGACCAGACGTCTGCACCTTCCGCGGCGTTCAATGCCGCCAACAAGGTCAGGATCGGCGTGCTGTCGCACGGCGTGCCGTCGTCGCCATCTCCGCAGGACGCCGGATTCTCCAACTCTTGGAGACCAACGATGTCAGCACCCATCAAACGGATGGCCGATACCAACTTGTCGGTCTGGACGTCGAGCGACTCCTGGGTTGCTGCACCTCGGCCACCGAGCGTCGTCCAATAGTTCAATACGTTGAAAGATGCGACGACTACGTCGCCGTCAATCCGTGGGGGCCTTGGGCGTTTATTGGCGTTGGCAAAACGCACGTCGTCTTGCGGCTGCAACCGATATTGCCCGAACGAGAAATTGATCGCACCCGTCAGGTTGTTGGTGATGTCACCGAGCCGCAGAGTGCCCACTCTGTTGAGATGTGGGACCTCGTCTGGATTCGAGAAGCGGGAGCCATCATCGAGGAGGATCGAGCGGGCGATCCCGTCAAGCGCCATCGCGTGCATCTCGGGCGAACCCGCCGGGAATTCATTGGTCGGCTGCTCGACAACACCACCGTCTGACAGCCACACCTCGCCGAACCTGGCCAGGTTGAACGTGTCGGTCACCGTCAAACGGCCGGGGAACCGCACGAGCATGCCTTCGTATTGCTCCGGGTTCTCGTTGAATGTCCGTGGATCGATTTGGGTCGGCCGGATACGGGCTCGTCCAATGGTCTGGATATCGGTGATGTCTCCGAGTTGGGTATCTCCGAAGAACTCGCTGACCGTACCTGTCACTCGCAGGCGATCACCGACCGAGACATCCCAGCCCCAGGTGTCCTGGTGGAAGACGAATATGCCGTCGGAGGTCGACGGGTCACCATCGCCGCGGCGATCCTGTAGGAAAAACCCCCGGATCTCCTCGGTCAGCTGCAGATCGACCGTGACAACCCCTTCAGTCGTAACTTCCTCGTCTACGAGCGGGCTGGCGTCGCCATCACCCTGAATCTCGTAGATAGGTGTGTAGTCGACTTCATCATCGGCGGTTGCCACCCCTGGCAAGAGCGCCACCACCATCCCGATGGCCGTGCTGAGCGCAACGATGCGTCTCATATACCCTCCAAACTCTGACTTACCGTTCAGCCTACGAGCCGAAATCGAAAAACGGCAAGCCAAAGCGACATTTCGTGCCACGGACCGCGCGAATCGGCGGAATCAGCTTGCTGCCAAGGCCCTGTAGAGGAAGGCCGCCATCTGTCCTCTCGTCACCGGCTCGTCGGGACAAAACACACCATCTCCACAACCCAGCGTCACCGCGGCAGCCGCCAAGGCGTCAATGTTTGCCTCATGTACCGACCCGTCATCGTCGCCGAACCGGTTGCCGGAGTCTGGCGGCAGTCCAATCGCCCTGACCAGGAAGGAGGCCATCTGTGCTCTCGTGACCGAGTCGCCTGGGCAGAACAAACCGTCTTCGCATCCAAGCGTCACCCCTGCTTTGGCAAGCGCATTGATGTTCGCCTCGTGCACCGACCCGTCATCGTCAGAGAACCAGTCGGTTGCCTCGGTCGGGAAATCCATCGCCCGGACGAGGAGCGAAGCCATCTGGGCGCGAGTCACCGGATCGTCTGGGCAGTAGCGGGCGTCGTCACATCCCCCGGTGATGCCCTGATCTCGCAGCCAGGCAATCTCCGTCGCGAAGAGGTGAGACGCCCCAACGTCTGCGAACGGTCCTGGTGAGATCTCGGTCCCTGGGAAGTCCGTCGTCACGAGAACGTCGTCGACCCAGATGCGCTGGGTTTGAGTGGCACCCGGCATGTAGTTGACGAACATAACCTCGTTGATGCGCAGGTCGGTCGTGTCGCGCCACCTCATGTTCTGCACGTCGATCTTGAGCTGGCCGTCGAACCACAGGGATTGGGAGCCGTCTGCTTGTCCCGGCGTCCCGGCGTCGACATAGACGATCACTTCGTGCCATTGCCCCGGAATCAGATCGAGCGCCGGAGTCTGCTGTTGAAAGACGTTGCCGTAGCAGCAGTTCATGTCGGGAAAATATGTGTAGAACATGAACGGCAGCAGGGCCGGGTTGCCATACTCGTGAAAGGGGTCGACAGTGGTCACGAAGAAGTCTGTCCCGTCTGGCACGATCCCGGCCTGGCCGTGCGAGCTCCACTTGTTGTTGATGTTGTTGCCGGCGACTGACGCAAAATGCAAACCGTTGCCGTCACCCCGCAGGTTCGAGAACCCTTCCTCGAACATGACGTAGAAGCGGAAGTAGATCTCGTCGTAGCCGGGCATGAACCACTTGTTGATCTCGCCGAACCCGTTCTCGGGAGTGATTGCACCCTCGAGGGCGTAGGTGCCGGATCGCACCCGAGCCGGATCAGACGTGACCCGATAACGATCAGCCGCAACCTCGTCCCAGGCCGAAAGGTCACCTGACTCGAAGTCGTCCTCGAACACCACCGTGTCCTGCGCGACTGCCGAACCGGCTGCCACAACCACACCAAACAGAACCAATACCAGAAGTCTTCTCACACCCACCAATCGAACATCGGCCCCCAAGACGTTTACTTGAAGTGGGTGAAAGCGAGAGTTGGTTGTGAGGCTCCGGCAATCAGGCCCGCTCAAACGAACCGACGGCGGACGAACTCGTCGAACATCGGAACAGTGAAGGCGATGACCCCATAACGTGGCGAGTAGCACAGGCCACGCTTGATGAGCGCGTCACGAATAGGGCCGACCTGAGTAGTTGTCTTCCCCATTGCGCCGGCCACGTCGCCCGAACCAAACGGTCCTGCGCCCAATGACGCCATCGCGATGAGATACGCACGCTCGCCGTTGGGGGCACGATCGATCCGCACTCGGAAAAACCCTGTGTCGAGCCGATCAATGGCAACGGGGATCGCTGCCTCGACGTCGGACTCGCTGATCGTGTCTGGTCCTGGTGCCAAGTCCCAGGCTTGTTTGCCGAACTCTTGGAGGAAGTAGGGGTATCCCTCCGCTGCGCCGACTGCACGATCCAGGGCGTCTGGGTGCCATCGGATCCCCTCGGCCTCTGCGGGGGTCGCGAGCGCGGCATTCGCCTCGGCTGCCTCAAGACTGTCGAGTTCCGTAAAAGTGAACAAACGTTCTGCGTAGGACTTGGCTTCGCCGGCGAGCGCAGGGAGGGAGGGCAGCCCAGCTCCGGCGACCATGAACGGAAGTTGCTCCTGGCTGACGCGGTGCAGTCCCACGGTGAGTGCGGCGAGGTGTTCCCGCTCGAGATATTGGATCTCGTCAATGGTGAATAGAACACCGACGCCACGGTCTCTGGCAAGTTCACCGACCTCGATGAAAAGCCCTGCGAGATCGTCGTCAAGGATGCCGGAGTCGGCGTGCCCTGGTACTGAGTCCAATCCCACTGTGACATCGCCGCCATCCGGAAGCTTCCAACGAATTTGGAAGGATTTGAGCACGCCGAAGGCTCTACGACCACGATCTGCCGGCCTCTGACCCGCAGAGAGGCGGAGGAGGGCCCTGCGGACCAGCATCGCCATGGCCTCCGGAAACCGAAGGTCATCGGTTGCTTCAATGTGTTGATGGACCCAGTCGTGGCCCTTGGCAATCTGAGCAAATTCGCGAAGCAGCACCGTCTTGCCGACGCCGCGGAGACCGATCAGCATGATGCTCCTGGCGAACCGGCCAAGCCCGAGTCGCTGGACGGCTATGTCGATGGCTTCGAGTTCGGCGTCGCGGCCAACCAAGGCGGGGGGTGGGCTGCCGGCACCGGGGCTGTAGGGGTTGCGGACCTGATCCATTCCCACAGCTTATAACAACTTTTGGGACTTTTAACCGAATTTTGTATAAGCACCTAAACTTGCTATAACTGGCATGTAGTCAGATCGTGGTTCGGGGCTTCTCAGCCTTCGGAGGCGGTGCGAGCTACGGCGCTCAGGATCTTGGCGTAGCCGGTGCATCGACAGAGGTTGCCTGACAGTCCGATCCGGATGTCCTCTTGCGATGGGCTCGGATTGTGGTCGAGCAGGGCGCTCGCCGACATAATCATGCCAGGGGTGCAGAACCCGCACTGCACCCCGCCCTCCTCGAGAAGGTGCTTCTGCAAAGGGTGCAGTCCTTCGGCGGGCGTCACGCCTTCCACGGTGGTCACCGACTTGCCCTGCGCCTGCCACGCCAGGTATGAGCACGAATTCACAGGTTGGCCGTCAAGCAACACCATGCACGCCCCGCATTCAGAGTCGTCGCAGCCTTCCTTGGTGCCGGTGAGTCCGATCTCGTCGCGGATCACGCTGAGCAGGTTGCGCCCCATATCGACATCGACAGGGTATTCGACCCCGTTGACCGTCAGTGTGAACGGCTCGCTCATCTTGTGGCTCCTATGCCAATCGCCCGGTTGACGGGAACGCCGATCTCATCGCCGGAAGCTCTCCGAGCAGCGGCCTCTACGGCTCTGCCGGCCATGACCCCGACCATCTGCCGACGATACGTTTCGCTCGCCCGAAGGTCGCTGATCGGCGTCGCGACATCGGAGGCAGCCTCGGCGATGAGCGGAGCTGCGGCTTCCGGTGGGCGGCCGATCATGATCGTTCCGGCACCTTCCAATTCGATGATCGTGGGGGCCACGGCGGTCAGGGCCAGCGAACCGGCGGAGATGGTCCCGTCTTCGGCCAGGGTGACACTGGCGGCTGCGCCGGCCACCGCGATCTCCATCGCACGCCGATACTCCAGGCGCACATAGGCGCTCCCCGAGCGCGCCGGACGGGCAGGCAGGTCGATCGCAACACACAGCTCATCGGCAGACGCACTCGTCTGGCCAGGCCCGGTCCACAGGTCCGACAACTCAACTGTCCGCGATTCCCGCACAGATTGCAGCCTCGCCACCGCACCCAGGACCACCAGCGGTGCTCCTGTGTCCATGGCGGGAGAGGCGTTCATGACGTTGCCACCGATCGTCCCGACGTTTCGAGTGGAAGGTGACCCCACCAGGGCGGCCGCGTCGGCGAGGGCCGTGTAGCCGACCACGATCGTCGGATCAATCATCAGTCTGGCGTGGGTGACGGTGGCGCCGATTCGGATGCCACTGTCCGTCGACTCGATCTGGGCCAGCTCTTCAAGTCGATCTATGGCCACCAAAGATGGCGGCAGGGGGGTCTTGCCGCTGCGGGCGCCGACAACCAGATCGGTACCTCCGGCAATGGGGCGGGCCCCGGCGGCCAGGGCGGTCAACGCCTCGTCGAGCGATCCGGCGATGGCGAAGGTCACGACTCACCTCGTGCCTGGATCGTTCCCCACACCCGCTCCGCCGTCATCGGCAGTTCGCGGACCGGTTGACCGACCAGTTTGGCGATCGCGTTCGAGATGGCGGCGGCGGTGGCGACGTTGGGGGCCTCGGCGATCGGCTTTGAGCCGTTGGGGCCCATTCCCGGAGTGTGAACCTCGACGAATTGCACTCTGATCGGTGGGGCGTCTGCGATCGTCTGAAGTTTGTATTCGAGAAACGCCGCGTTTTCCTGGGCGGCGTCCTCGGAGAAGACGGTCCGTTCGGTGAGGGCCTGGCCGATACCCATCATCACGCCACCTTCGACCTGGCCCGAGGCTCCGACCTTGTTGACTATCACTCCGGAATCGTGGGCGGTGCTGACTTCGAGGACCCTGACGACGCCGGTATCACGATCCAGACGAATCTTGACTGCGTGGCAGGAGAACTGGGGGCCTGCCCAACCGGACAGTCCCTGGTCGCCAACGCAGGCCAGCCCAGTCGTCTGCGGGTATTTGGCCGGAGTGCCTGACCCTTTGCCGAGCAACATCTCGCCGCGCCCGGCCACTCGGGCCAATTTGGCGATGGTCACAGCCGATTCTGGCGAACCAACCACGTGCGCCTTGCCGGCGTTGAGAACGATGTCGTCCGGGGAAGCCTCCAACCGGTCCGCTGCCAGGTCTTTGAGTTGGATGGCGATCTGCTGCGCAGCCTGGACGGTGGCTCTCCCATTGTTGAGGAGGGTCTGCGATCCGGTCGCCCCATTGTCGTATGGGGCCGCGCTCGTGTCCTGGTAGACAAGCTCGAAATCTTCGGGCTCCATGCCCAGTTCGGCGGCGGCCAGGATGGGCAGCGTCATCACCGCACCGGTCCCACACTCCTGGGCGCCGGTGACGATCACCCCTTTTCCGTCGCTGTCGATCTTGACATAGGCGCCGGACGCCCCTGGGAAGCTCGGCCACCATCCGACCGCCACCCCAATCGCCTCGTCCTCGTCGAGGTCTTCGCCGTAGCCGCTGCCGGACACCGCCTCACGGATGCATTCCTGGAGGCCGATCTCGTCGTAGACCTGCCCGGCCACCCCGGCCTTTCCGGTGTCGACACAGTTCTTCTGTCGGAACTCGACCGGGTCCATCCCGACTGCGGCGGCCAGCTCATCGGTGTGTGACTCCAACGCCCAGCAGGCCTGTGGTGCTGTCGGAGCCCGCACCGAACCTGAAGGCTGGTGGTTCGTGTAGATGCTGAAAGCTTCGGCGTGGATGTTGTCGATCTTGTAAGGCCCGAGAGCGTGCATCGCCGCCATGTGAGGAAAGAACGAGGCGTCCGAGCTGTAGGCGCCGTTGTCGATCAGCACCCTCGCCCTCCGTGCAGTCACGGTCCCGTCGTCTTCGAGCCCGCTGGTGATCTCGATGATCATGCCTTCCCGGCGTCGATCGGGAGCCATGAACTCCTCCTCTCGCGAGAACACGAGCCTGACAGGACGCCTGGCTGCCCTGGCCAATGCGGCGATGTGTGCCTCGTAGTGGAACCCGCATTTGCCTCCGAAACCCCCGCCCATGTGCGGAACGATGACTCGCACCCGATTGGTGGGCAGATCGAGCGTCTCACATACTCCATCCCGGGCCTGGAATGGGACTTGAGTCGACGTCCAGATCGTCACCCTGTCGCCCTCCCACTGGGCGAGCACCCCTCGCGGCTCGATGGGAGCCGCCTGCGACGCATCTGCCACGTAGCGGCTCGTGATCACCTGGTCGGCCTCGGCCATCGCCCCCTCGACGTCTCCCCTGACCATCGACGTGAACGAGGCGACGTTGCCATCTCTCTCGACTCCCGACGCCTCGTAGTCTGCCCAGCCCTCGTGGACCAGCGGCGAGCTGTCTGCCATGGCCGCTTCCAGGTCTGTGACAACCGGGAGCGGGTCGTATTCGACCACGATCGCATCGATCCCCCGTTGCGCCGCTTCGGTGCTGATCGCCGCCACAGCCGCCACCACCTCGCCCTCGAAACGCACCACTTCCTTGGCGAAAAGCAAACGATCGGCCACCGAACCGAAACGCCGTTCCGGCACGTCCTCATGAGTAAGCACCGCAAACACGCCGGGGACCAGACGAGCTGCCGATACGTCAAGCCGAACGATGCGAGCATGCGAGATCCCCGCATACAGGAACCTGGCGGTCAGCATCCCCGTCAGCGTCAGGTCTGCCACATATCGACCACTACCGGTCACCTTGTCAGGACCATCAGGCCGTATGAAAACCTTCGATTTGCTCACAGCGAGATCGTAGCTGCCCAGTCGACAGCGTCGCTTGGATTGGCCCGCAACGTTTGAGCATCCTCCCGATCCAGGTAGCAATAGCCTCTTTCAGTGCGTGCATCGACCAGGGGTGTCGTAGGAGCACCGATCCAACCAAACAGTCCGGGAAACCGGGGGAAGATCAAAAGGACCTTCTACGATCACAACCCGACAACCCACAAGGCTGTCACCCAATAGTCCAAGCAGTCACAGAACCCGGGGCGGTTCACAACCGGCTATCACTCTGCGTCTGTGGTGTCTTGGCGTCGGTGCTCTCCACTCCTGATACGACGAGGAATAACGATGACCAACACGTACACGGCCACAGCCGTAACAGCGATCGCCAGGACCTGTGACACGTTGATGGCCAACCACGCACTCCCCAGGCCGACAAGGCCAGCTCCGCCTGCGTATAGGCGAACCGAGAGAGCCACCATCCTCCAAGCAGTCAACTTTTTCCGATCAGCCAGCGTCCGCACACGCCTCGCAGTGGCCCGATACTTCACCACAACAGGGACAAAAGAGGCAACAAAAACGATCCCAGCGTGAGTCAATGCTATGACTTGGTCGCCTGTCATCGACGTTCGAATTCTGATTCGTTGATGAGGAGATCAACCCATTCCCGAAACAGGCGGAAGCCTGTATTGATCTTCGGTATCACGTCCTCGAAATTTCCTGCCACCGCCCCTGCTGTTTCTTGGGCGGCGCGGACCGTCCCAGACGTCACAAACGGGACTGATAGGACAGCTATTGCCGATCCACATCCCTCCTGTTGAAGAATGCACGCGTCCGCAGCCGCCACGAAATCTGACCCGGTTGCTACCAGCTCAGCCACCCCGACAGCCGGGGCGCATGCAAGCCCGCAGGCTAAAGCGCCGACCTCGACCGCAGTAGCGGCGGAGCCGATGGCTGCGTTGATTTCCCTGATCTCGCCGACGACCACTTCGGTGAAGTCGGGCTCCAAACCCAGCTGGTTGACGAGCCACTCGTCTTGTCGAACCGGGTCCCACAGATCCCAAGCCAGATGCACAGGAACAAGCTGACCGTCCACCGAGACCCGCTTCGCCGGATGAGGAACAAAAGGAACCTGATCCGACGACAACCCCAGCGTCTCGCGCCGTGCTGCACACCCCCCAGAAGGGTTACCGAAACACGCGATCCAGTTCTTCTGCTCATCCAAAGTCAAAAAATCCCAATTTTCAGGCTTCACCAACATCGTGCTCCCAACAAAGGTGAGCCCCACACGCTGGTTTTCTGTTATCGGCGTCGCACCAACTTCCTCGATGTCAGTCGCCTTGATAGGGACAGCATCGTCGCTAAAGCCGCACACACCGGGTCACAGGGCCGTCCGGTCATTCTCACAACAGAAACGAAATCTGGATTCCGTGTGACCAACGCCCGCATACTCGTTCCCCCGTCCGGGTCCCAGGACACCAGCGGGCTCGCAAAGCCGTACGTGTACCGGTTCAGACTCACTGGGGTGGAGAATTCCCCGAACACGTCATCTCGGCCGAGGAAGGCGGCCCAGCCGCCGTCGTACCAGTGGCCTGAGAGGGTTTCTACCTGCTCAGACCAGGGGTTTCTATGGTGTCGGAGGGGCTACACAAACCCCGAGTACAATGGATCCCATGGACCGGTACCTGCGCCGCAGCATGATCGACACTGGCACCGACAAGCAGGTCAGGGCGTTTCGTTCGGCGTGATGATGAGGAGGGCCTCGTCCTCGGATTCGCTGAAGGCATGCATCGTGACACGATTGTCCCGGAGCACGGTGAGAATCTGACTCGTTGACGCGTTTCCGACCCGCGCCAGACAGCCTTGGGCGGCGGGCCGTTGAGGAACGCGAGCTGCCGGAAATCCGAGTCCTTCGAGACGATCACAAGGCCGTGCTCACCGGCGTAGGACCAGATCTCGCCGTCCGTCGCAGTATCAAGCTCGACCTCGGTGACGTGCCGACTCCCCGGAAACTCCACAGTAAGCTGGCGGACCAGTTGGCGCGGCAGGTTCTGGTCGAACAGCAGCTTCACGCCGGCGTGGCGAGACGCCGCTCCCGCATCGCCGCGAAGCCGATGGCGGCACGCACATGTGCCTCTGTCAGCTCAGGGAAGTCGTCGACGATGTCGCCGGAGGTCATCCCCGACGCTAGATAGTCCAGTACGTCATAGACAGCGATACGCGTTCCAATGAAGCACGGCTTGCCGCTCCGCACTCCAGGCCGGGTCTCGATTAGCGCCGTCAGATCCACCTCCACGATGATACTCGAACCTGTGGCACGCCGATGACGAACAGGCCAGCGACCAGTACGTGGCGCGCCTCAGGAGGGCCGAAGTCGCACGCGTGTGGGGCCGGAAACTCGGTCGTGGGAGTTGAGCAGAGCAACCTCCATGCTGGAGCGCCAAGTCTCGTGCTGCGTATCGTCTCTGTTCTTCTCCCACATCCCTACCATCATCGCGGTCACCACGGTCGGAATCTTGCGGCCCGACAGGGCCGACCCAGCGCGGACCCGCCCACCGATCAGCGCCTCGAGGCCCAACCGTGCGAGCAGCGTTCCAGTCTGAGCGTGCCGAGAAGGCGTCGCTGCGCGACAGGCCATCAAACACATAAGAAGTTGGCACCACGCCGTCATCCAGAGAAGCGATCGTACCCCGCGGCGAATAGGCGTAGGTGGCTTCAGGGCCGGTGAGGAGACGATTCCGGGCGTCATAGGTGTACACGTCTGCGCCCATGCCGAGGCGGTTCCCGGCGTCGTCCCACACCACATCGGCCACCACCGTGTTCAGCGTCCACGAATCCAAACGGCCCGCATTGTCATACTCGTAGCTGTTCGTGCCAGCATCAGGATTGGTGGGCATGGTCACGTCCCGCAGAACCACGTTGGCATCCGCGTCGTAGTCGTACACCGTCTCGGTCAACAAGCCACCAACCGAATCCTCCAGACGATCCAAGGTCAGCAGGCCCCGGTCGTCATAGGCATAGTCACGCACCGCACCACCCGCCCCATAGGACACGCTGTCGAGCTGGGAAGCCTGATCCCACACGTAGTCGATCTGGACGCCACTCAGGCCCTCAGTAGCGAAATCGAGTTCGGAACGGGCCGTCCAATCAAACAAGCTCGTACCCGCCCCATCCTGCCGCTGGACCAGGCGGCCTGCGGGGTCATACACATACGACGCCGTACCAGCCGGGCCGGTCACCGCTTTTCGAATGCGTAGAACGCGAGGCCGATCAAGATGGGAGCGCCGACGAAGCTGACCAAGGCGTTGGACCCCGAATAGACACCTAGCACCAGGACGGCCACAAGCCAGAGACAGACCAACGTGGCGGTCCACTTGGCAGCAGTAGCGCGACCTTCCTTCGTCTTTCCCCAAGCACGAGGCCAAAGCCGGTCCTCGGCCGGGTAGCGCCACAGCATCCAGGCGTTCCTCAGGTAAATGACCAGCAAAACGGCTTGGGCGATGAGGATCGTCGGACTGGTTCCAAAGCCTCGTCGCATCAGCCGTTCCTGTCTGCGCCAGTGAAGAAATCGAACAGACCGCCCCCAGTATCGAACCCAATATCGAAAAGGTCTCCGCCGAACTCGTATCCAACATCGAACAAGTCGCCCCCGACATTGAAGAACGGATTGTCCTCGAACGGAGTCGCATCCAGACCGTTGCCAGCCAACACATCGAACGCCACCGCCCCGAACGCCCGAGATCGGAAGAGCACACGTCTGAACTCCAGTCACACTGATATATCTCGTATGCCGTCTTCTGCTTGAAAAAAAAAAAAAACACAACGAACACAAGACAACGAAA
>CALCCX010000293.1 GCA_937900165.1 uncultured Acidimicrobiia bacterium
GCGGCGCGTAATGAGATGGCATATGTCGCGCTGTACGGGGGCATGCGTGTCGAAGATGGATTTAAGATGGAGGAGATGGTGTGGGTTTTTGCTGTATGTTTTTTTTTTTAATGATACGGCGACCACCGAGATCTACACTCTTTCCCTACACGACGCTCTTCCGATCTCCGCCAGATCCGAGCCACGGTGTCTTTCCCGACACCGAACCGGTCCCCAAGGGTGCGTGTCGACCAGTGTGTTGACCCGTCCTCGGGGAGGGTATGGAGCGTGTCATTGACGATAGCTTCGATCGTCTCATCGGGGATCTCGGGTGGCCGACCTCGTCCGGGCCTGATCCGGCTCACACCACCAATGCCCTCAGCAGCGAACCGGGTCCGCCATCGGCGCACCGTCTTGGTAGACGCCCCTGATCGTCGGGCTATCTCTTCGTTCGCAACACCGTTGCTGGCAAGGAGCAGCGCCTGGGCTTGACGGACCTGACGGTGCGCCAACGTGTGTGACTTCGCCATCGATTCAAGTTCAGCGCGCTGGTCGGGCGACATCTCCAACGCTTCAGCTGTAGCAACCATCCCCCAACCCTACATCGGATCACCATTTTAGCGACAGACCACTAGAGGAGACGCGAGCGGGCGGTCGAGGCTCGCTCTCAGCTACGGATGAGTCTGGTGAGCCACGGGAGGGGCGTGTTGGTGTGTTGCCACCAGAGGTCTTCCCACAGGTAGTGCACGGCGAGGGCCCGGTATGGCGCCCATTGGGCGATCCGGCCGAGCAACTGCTCAACGGGTACAGGGTTGTCGGGATCGGTGTCGAATAGGATTCGGGAGTAGATCTTCTGCTCCCAGGGTGAGATGTGGTCGAGAGCATCCCACTGGTGGAATACGTCGGTGAGCAGGTACAGGACGGTTGCTGGTCCCACTCCGTAGAGTGCGAGCAGCGCCTTGCGCTGCTCGTCGCCGTCGCAGTAGCGCAATTCGAGTTCGTTGACCTGCTCCGCAGCGAATGCGTCGTCGATCCGTTTGATCGACTTGGCCCGATAGCCCACCTTCAAGGCTCGGAGCTCATCGTCCGAGCCGCTCGTCAGACCACCGGGGGGCCAGAAGCACCAGAGCCGCCGGCCATCGAACTGGAGTAGCTCGCCGTGGGCTTCAAGGAGCGCCCGCAGCATCTGGATCGAGCGGCGAACGGTGGTGTTCTGCAACACGATCCCGATCATCAGGTACTCGTACAGCGAACCGGTGTGGGCGAGTCGAAGTCCTCGACACCGTTCGAGGACCGGGCCGAGGACGGGGTCTCGACTGAACCGCAAGTAGAAGTCATCCAGGTCGAAGTCGAGGTTGAGTCGGTAGCGAAGCTCGGCCACGAGCGAGTCCACTGACTCAACCTCGAGAGGCCGGGTCGCGTAGATGCCGATTCTCAATGCGGGATGATCGGGCTCACCTTTGTTCGCGATGACGAGGCCCAGAGCGTTCTCCTTCCAAAGCATCGTCTGCCATCGAGTCCCCGGCTCCCACGCGGTGTCGGGCGTCGGGAAATGATCCGGCTTGAACAGCGTCCCATCGAAGTGGAAAGGGGCCGTTGGAGTCACTCGAACGGTCGCAACCAGATCGAGTTCAGCCATGCGCACCCTCTCCAGGATCAGACAGCAAGGGCCAGAGAACGACAACCAGGCGCATCGCGTGATTATCGCACCACCCCGATCACTAGATATGCACGCGATCTGCTCGAAAATGCCCCCATACACAAGCAGGCCATTCTAGGTTCAGATCCCCTCACCTCCACACGGTCACGAGGCAACTCTCGGATGAAGCTTTTCTTGCAACTCTTGGGCTTGCCCGACAGGCCGGCGATTCGACGTCATGCGAAGCCGAGAGCGCTCAGACTCTCCTTTACGCGCTCTGCCGCGTCCTGAGGGTTCTTCATCACCTCGAAGTCCCGCAGTCTGATCACGGTCCATTCGATCGCGGCCAATTCGCCATTCGCTCGATCATCCCTGGCGACGTTCTCCGCAATCTTGCGGTCCCAGAACTTGCCGCTCTGGCCGGGCTTGTACTTCGATGGATGCCCGTGCCAGAAGGCGCCGTCGACGAACACAGCCAGTTTCGCCGGTCCGAACGCGATGTCAGGTCGTCCGGGCAGATCCTTGCGATGACACCGCCAACCTCGAACCCCGAGCTTCCATAGAGCGCGACGCAGAGCGAGTTCGGGTTGCGTATCGCGGCTCTTGATCCGACCCATTAGTCGGCTTCGCTCTGCTTGGCTGAACACATCGGGCACGACTAACTCCCAAGATCAGCGGCAAGCCCAACAGTACCATTTGGCCAATGGCGCCGACCGAACCCCCAAACGATCGCACTCTCGCAGAACTTGCCGCCAGTGCGATCGAGGCGCTCCGACTCGTTGATGACGCGGACTCGACGCTCGACAACCAGCGAAGGGTTGTAGAGGCCGCTGTCGCTGCTGAAGAGATGGCACGAAAGCTGAGAGGCACCAAGTCTGGAAGAGATACCATCTTGGAACTCCTGAAGGCCGCCTCTCCGGACGAGGTGTCCGCCGACTTCTTGCGCCATGCTTCCGGGATTCAGGAGTTCGCTCGCCGTATTCGTGAGCTGCGTGTGGAGTTCGGATATGACGTAGAGGCAACCACGTCGGGCTACCGGCTTCTCTCGATTGATCCTGACTCGACAGTCGCGGAGAAGTGGGCGTTGATGAATGAGATTCGGCGTCGTGACACGTCCGCGATTCAGAGGATCGAGGCGCTCTTTCGCTCTCGGCTTGGTGAAATCGTGACGACGAGGGACATCGAGTATGTCGCGAGGATCAGTTCCGGTCCGAGACGTGTGCGAGAGATGCGAACAGAGCACGGTCTCCGCATCGAATCCCACAAGGACAATCCGAACCTGCACCCCGGGGAGTATCTGCTGGTGGATCCCGAACCGATACCCGCCTCTGAACGCGCCGTGGATGCGCGCCAACGCGAACGGATACTCGAACGGGACGGGCACGCGTGTGTCCTTTGCGGGCGAGAACCCGATCGCAAGAGCCGAATCTGGCTAGAGGTGGACCACATCGTCGCGCTCTCTGACGGCGGCGAGAACGACGACAACAACCTACGGACCCTCTGCAACGAGTGTCACCGGACTAGATGACCATCGGGATGGGGGCTTCGAGTTGGTCAAGGACACTGCCGGCAATCGCCTCTGCGAGACCCACAGGGACGGCGTTGCCGATCTGGCGTGCGATCTCGATCTTCTTCCCGCACCAGGAGAAGTCGTCCGGAAAACCTTGAAGGCGAGCGGCCTCCCAATGTGTGATGGGCCTGTTGACCCGGGACTCGGGCTTGTCTGCCGTCCACTCGGGATGCAAATACTGCCCCTTCTCGGGCTTGAAGAATTCCGTTCTAATAGTAAACGCCGGTCTGTCCCACCAAAGTCGACCGAATAGATCGGTGCCGCCGGAGGTTTTTCGTATCCAGCAATCGGGAGTAATCTCAGGTGCTCTTTTTTGCAAATCAAAACGGTTCATACCTTCTTTGGGGATTGTTTTGTATCTTTTTAAACTTAGGCTGGTCGGCGTGCGACCAAAGTGAATATCAAGTGGTCCCAGCAGGTTGCGGCGAACTTCGGTTCCAACAGGTACCGGAAGATCGAAAACGGCGCTTCTTACAGTGTTCCAGGGCGTTGGATTCACAATATAGTCATCAAGTTCCTCGGAAAATGCATTGATATGGCCCTTTTTAGGATTATAATGCGTTTTTTTCGGCGGAAAAACCTGGACTGGGTCGGCGAACTTACAGCCGACGATAAAAGCGCGCCATCTGGTTTGCGGTACTCCGTAATCAGCGGCGCACAGCTTTGCCCATGCAAGCTTAAATCCCATTGAACGTGCTAATCTCTCTATTTCTTTGTGCTCGGGGGAGCCAAGCAATTGCTGCACGTTTTCCATTACGAATATCGAGGCATCCGAGCGTCTGACGATTTCCATATATGGACGCCAAAGTTCCTTTCGAGCGTCGTC
>CALCCX010000294.1 GCA_937900165.1 uncultured Acidimicrobiia bacterium
GACAGGTCCGACGTCCTCGGTGTGGGGTTGGGGATAGCGGGGATCGTCGACAGCAACAAAGGGGTGTGCGGGTACTCGCCCTTCTTCGGTTGGCGTGATGTGAACCTTGCTGGGCCATTGGCGTCGTTGTTGGGCCTGGACGTGTATCTGGAGAACGACGTCAATTCCCTCACAATCGCCGAGCAGTGGTTCGGGCACGGAGTAGGCCACGAGAGTTTCGTGGTCGTTACGGTCGGTCGTGGCGTTGGCGCCGGGTTCGTATTCAATGGCCGGTTCTACGCCGGCCACGAGGGTGGCGTCGGTGAGTTCGGCCACCTGACGGTGCTGCCGGACGGGCCGATGTGCGGATGCGGCAAACGTGGCTGTCTAGAGATGATGGCCAGCGACGGTGCTCTGATCCGCGCCGCTCTTGGCGCGATCGCACAAGGGCGCACCACCCTCCTTGTCGACGCCGATCCCATCACGATCGAAGCCCTTGTCGCCGCTGCGTCACAGGGTGACGATGTCGCGCGAGAGCTGCTGGCCGAATCGGGCAGATGGCTTGGCGTCGGTCTGGCGATGATCGTCAACCTCCTCAACCCTGAGCTCATAGTTGTTGCCGGGGAGGGGGTTGAGGCGGGAGGCTGGCGGCTCGATCCGATGCGGCAGGCATTGATCGAGGGTCGATTCGAATCTCTCGGCTCTGAGACGAGGCTGGTAGTCGAATCTGCCGGTGATGTGACGTGGGCCCGCGGTGCCGCGTGCGTGGTCCTCAGCGAGTTCTTCAAATCGCCGCTCCAACGTGGGCGCCCGGTCGCAATCACGGGCAGTGCCGGGCAGCGCGCCGAGTCCAGCGGCAAGTCGGCATGAGAGCACGATCCCCGGCCCAGCCGTCCGGGGCGTCGAATCGCAAGCAGGGGTAGGCATTTCCCATGACATGGCTCGGTTCGGCTCGGCGATGGTGGATCGTGTTCTTGGCGCCGAGCCTGGTGCTGCTGGTCGTGTTCACCGTGGCTCCGATCGCGGCTGCCGCCGTGCTGAGTTTCTTCCAGTGGGACTTGCTCACGTCCCCCGAGTTTGTTGGATTGGGCAATTTCACAGAGCTGGCCGGCGATCGAGACTTTCGCTCCGCCTTGGCTCACACGTTGATTTTCATCGCCGGTTACATGCCAGTCGTCACGACGGTTGGACTGGCCCTTGCCCTGTTGATGAACCGCCGAAGCCGCCTGGCCGGGGTGTCGCGGGTGGTCTTCTTCATGCCGGTCGTCTCGGCCTGGGTGGCGGTTGCGTTGATGTGGAGATGGATGCTGAATTCCCGCTTCGGAGTGGTCAACTGGCTTCTCGGGCTGGTTGGTATCGAAGGTCCACAATGGTTGTTCGAGCGGGGTTGGGCGATGGTGTCGGTGATCGGCGTCAGCGTCTGGAAAGACGCCGGCTTTGTGATGATCCTCTTCCTCGCAGGCCTCCAGGCGATTCCGGCTGAGCACCGCGAGGCCGCCTTCGTCGACGGGGCGAGCCGCTGGCAGACCTTCTGGCGGATCACGCTGCCCCTGCTCACTCCGACTGTGTTCCTGGTGTCGATCATCCTGCTGATCAACTCCTTCCAGGTCTTCGAGCAGGTGTGGATCCTGACCGAGGGAGGTCCGTTCGGTTCGACGACGGTCGTTGTGGAGCAGATAGTTCGCAACGCGTTCAGCTTCGGCCGCATGGGTTACGCGGCCGCGATGTCCTGGGTCCTGTTCGGCTTCATCTTCACGGTCACGTTGATCCAGACTCGTCTGCAACGACGGTGGGTGCACTATGCGTGATAGCCCGGTTGTCGCGGCCGCTCGGGCGCAGCGGCCGGCGTTGAGGGTGCCCACCCGGAGACCATCGAAGGCGAGTCTCCGGCGGATCGGTGGCTGGACTGTGCTCGTCTTGGCGGGCCTCACGATGGTCTTCCCGTTTGCGTGGAGCCTCTCGACCTCGCTCCAGACCACCGACACCCTGCTTAGGGTGCCACCTCAGCTGATACCCGAGTCGCCGACACTGGATGGTTACCGGGGGGTCATGGAGGTGACCCCATTCGCCCGGATGGTGATCAACTCGGCCGTCGTCACGGCTGTCGTCACCACTCTTCAGATCATCACGAGCGCCCTGGCCGGCTATGGACTCGCCCGGTTCGTGTTCAAGGGCCGACAGGCCTTGCTCCTGCTGTACCTGGGCACGCTGATGGTGCCGTTCCAGGTGACGATCGTCCCGCTCTTCATCGGAATGAGTCGCCTCGGCTGGCTGAACACACTCCGCGCCCTGATTCTGCCCATGATTGCCGGCGCCTTCGGTGTCTTCCTCTTCCGCCAGTACTTCTCCCAGATGCCCAGGGAACTGGAAGAGGCAGCCGCGATCGATGGCGCCAATCCGTGGCGAACCTTCTGGTCGGTCGCGTTCCCGTACGCCCGCCCGGCTGCGGCCACTCACGGGATCCTCGCCTTCATGGCCTCCTGGAACTCGTTTCTGTGGCCACTATTCGTGGCCCGCAACGAGCAGGCGATGACATTGCCGGTGGGCCTGGCCGCACTCCACGGGAGATATCAAACCGATTGGAACCTCGTCATGGCCGGCTCCGTCATTGCGGTGGTCCCCGTAATCATCGTTTTCGCCCTCGTGCAACGGCACATCGCTGCCGGTCTCCTCTTGGGAGGGGTGAACAGATAAGACCAGCCACATGCAGCGCAACATCATCGATCCCCAAAACGCGGTTTGCCCTGTCCCGGGCGGAACCCGCATGGCAAGCAAACGGAGGAAGGAAAAGGACATGACCAAAATAGGAAAACTCTGGGTCCTGCTCAGCGTTCTGGTGCTGGTGGCCGCCGCCTGCGGCAGTGACGACAGCGCCGGAACGAGCACGAGCCAGGCACCCACGCCGAGCACCAGCGAGGCGCCAGACGACTCTGCATCGGAGTCGCCGACGACCGAGGCTCCGGCCGAGCCGCCGACGACAGAGGAGCCCCCGGACCCGACCACCATCCGGTACTTCACGTTCTCGGCTTCGCCCGACTACTTGGGCGAACTCGACTCGATGATTGCCGCGTTCGAGGCGGAGAATCCGGACGTGACGGTCGAGGTCGAGACAGCACCCTTCGATGACTACTTCACTGTGCTTCAAACTCAGATCGCGGGAGGCGACGCTCCCGATGCATTCGAGCTGAATTTTGAGAACTTCGTGTCGTTCGCATCGAAGGGTGCCCTCGCCGACCTCGGCCCATTGACCGGTGCCGACGCGGGTTTCGACGCTGGAGCGTACTACCAAAGGGCGTTCGACGCGTTCGCGGTGGGCGGTACCCAGTACGCGCTGCCGGAGAGCTACTCGACCGTCATGTTGTTCTACAACAAGGACCTGTTCGACCAGGCCGGTGTCGACTACCCGACCGACGATTGGACCTGGGCGGACGAGCGGGCCGCCGCCGAGACCATCGCTGTATTGGGCGATGGCGTGTGGGGGGCCTTTGCCGGCGTGCAATTCTGGGAGTTCTACAAGGCGGCTGCTCAGAACGGCTGCTCGTTCTTTGGCGACGATGGCAGCGTGACGGTCAACGAAGCCGGTTGTGTGGAAGCGCTCCAGTTCATGATCGACTATGTAAACGACGGGATACAGCCGACCGCAGCCGAAATGGGCGGTGTCTCCGACGGAGACATGTTCATCAACGGCGAGCTGGGGATGATCACCACCGGCATCTGGATGTTCTCTGCATTCGAGGCCAACACCTTCGAGTGGGACATAGTGGTCGAGCCGGGTAACACGGAGGGTGGGAGCCATTTCTTCGCCAACGGGGTGGCGGTCTCTGCCGCCTCGGACCGCCAAGAAGCGGCGTATCGGTGGCTGCGGTTCTTCACATCGAGTGACGAGGCGGCCAGGATCCGAGTCGCGGCGTCCTGGGAGCTTCCCACCCTGACGGACCCGACTCTGTACGACGCGTATCTAGCCGTGGAGCCCCCGGCCAATCGCGAGGCGGTGCTGGCATCACTCGAGAACGTGGTGGTGCCGCCGGTCATCGAAAGGCAGGCAGAGATGCAGGACGCCCTCAACGGCCTCATCGAACGCGCCCTAGGTGGCGAAATGACGGTGCAAGAGGCACTTGATCAGGCGAAAGCCGACATTGAGAACCTCCTGAACTGACCGCAAACCGTTCGTGGTGAGGGTGGAGTCGGCTTCCGCCGCTCCGCCCTCACCCGTGCGCCTGGCCGGAGATGACCTTGCCTGATCTGTTGACCCATGACCCAGAAGGTGATCACAACCCTTATGACCCGGTTCCCTGGTCTCGTCATCCGTTTCTCCCGACCACCGACGACAGGATCGAGGTGGGCGTCCGAGCCGGCGCCGCTTTCGAATCTGTTGCCGTCGAGTGGATGGTGGCCGGCAACACTGGACGCTGGCCGCTCGATCGTACGGATGACGTGTGGACCGGCAAGATCGGAGCCTTTCCCGACTCGGGTCGCTACCGCTTCGTCGCTTCCCGTCGCGGATCTGGGGTGGAGGTCACTACCGATTGGTTCCCCTTACCGATCGCCCACTGGGAGGCCGTCCGTTTCATCTCCCTGGCAGCCGCCAACGGGTGGATCGGGGCCGCCGGGGAGCGTGCAGTCTTCAGCTTCAGCTCGAGCGAGGAAAACTCCCTCGACTGGAATCTCACGGAAGGATCAATCCAGCGCGGCGACGCCGACGAGGTGGCACTCGGCGGCTGGGCCGCCAGCCTCCACGACGGTCGGCTTCTCCTTTCGCGAAACGGCGTCGAGTTTTTGTTGGGAGTGGAGATGTGTCGGGCCGACAACGAGCTGATCGCGTGGCGGCTGAGCTGGCGCCTCGAACCCGACGAGCGGATCTTTGGTACGGGAGAACGATTCGACGCCTTGGATCAGCGAGGCAGGACACCGGATGTCCGAGTCTACGAAGAGTACAAACAGCAAGGCGCTCGGTCCTATTTTCCCTTGCCCTGGTTGTGGTCGACCGGCGGCTACGGTATTGCGATCGACGGCCTTTCACGCGTTTCCTACGATCTCGGCGCTCTGAATCCCGACGAGGCCTCGGTGACCATCCCAACGGGGGCTAGCGCTTCAGGCCGCTGGTATCTCGGAACCCCAAAGGAGATGCTGTGGGCGTACGTACGGGACGCAGGTCTCCCCGCGCCAATGCCCATCTGGGCCTACGGTCCGTGGATGTCCGGCAACGAATGGAACAGTGACGCTCGTGTCCGCGAAGTAGTCGAGCGCACCAGAGCCGAGGGGATACCGGCCACTGTTCTGGTGATCGAAGCCTGGTCGGATGAGGTCACTTTCTACCTGTTCAACGGGACCACCCATGAAGCTGTCGATGGGGAAGGGGCCGTGCCGATCGAGTCGATGGAACATGACCGCCGGTGGCCCGATCCGGCGGGACTCGTCAACTGGTTGCACGACCAGGATGTGCGCGTGCTGTTGTGGCAGATTCCACTGCTCAAGGATGTTGCCGGCCACCAACAGCACGACGCCGACCTCGCCTATGTGGACGAAGCCGAACTGGGGGTGCGTACCGTGGGCGGAGAGCCGTACCGGAACCGGGGATGGTGGTTTCCAGGGGCCAGGGCGATCGATTTCACCAACCCCGTAGCCCGACAGTGGTGGTTCGCCAAACGCGCCTATCTCCTGGACGAAGTCGGCGTCGACGGTTTCAAGACGGACGGCGGCGAGCATCTGTGGGGACGCGAGGTGCGAACCTTCGCGGGCGAGACCGGTGACCAGGCCGCCAATGCCTACCCGACTCATTACCTCAAGGCCTATCACTCGTTCCTGCGTGAGCACGGACACGAGTCCCCCATGACGTTCAGCCGGGCAGGGTTCACCGGATCCCAGTCTTTTCCGGCCCATTGGGCAGGCGACGAGGATTCCACCTGGGAGGCCTTTCGGGCCTCGCTCACGGCGGGGCTGTCCGCTGGCGCATCAGGCATAGCCTTCTGGGGGTGGGACCTGGCGGGTTTCTCGGGAGATCTACCGTCCGCGGAACTGTACAAGCGGGCGACGGCGATGGCGGCCTTCAGCCCCATCATGCAATACCACTCCGAACACAACGAACATCGTCGCCCCCTCGCCGACCGCACCCCATGGAACATTGTGGACCACACCGGAGACCCAGACGTCATGGAGGTCTACCGGTTCTATGCCCGGTTCCGAATGAATCTCGTGCCCTATCTGCTGGGACTCGGTACCGAGGCCGCGCGGACCGGCCTGCCCCTGATGCGGGCCCTGGCGTTGGAGCTTCCCGACGATCCGGAAGCGGCCGGTATCGACGACCAGTTCCTGCTTGGCGCCGACCTGATGGTCGCACCAATCCTGTCCTCCGGCGTGACCGAGCGAAGTGTCTATCTGCCCGAGGGCGACTGGCGCGACCTGTGGAGCGGTGAACCGGTCGCCTCAGGATGGATGACGGCGCAGACCCCATCACATATCATTCCAGTCTTCGTCCGGACCGGAGCGTGCATCCCGCTCTGGATGCCGGATACGGTCGAGCTGGGGGAGGAGGTCGGTCTCCCGACAGCCGGATCCGGCCAACTGGTGCTCATGGTGTTCCCAGGAACATCGCAATGCCGGCTCATCGACCCCGTGACTCTGAGGCCTTGGACTGCCGAGCTGACCTTCGAGGAGCAAGTCCTCAAGATCTCAACCACAGACGCCCCCGCCGCCACCTCCGTCTGGATCCGATCTCCGATCACCGGCTCCAAGGTAGACCAGATCGTGTCTCTGGCGGCCGGCACCTCGACCACCAAGATCGACCTGCGCGCCGATGCCACCTGAACCGAAGACGCGCCCACTCGTGAGCTCGAGCGTCGAGCTGATCCGCCAAAATCAGGCACAGACCGGGGCCTTCATCGCAGCACCCGGTTACGGGACCTACGCATATTCCTGGCTGCGCGACGGAGCCTTCATCGCCGCGGCTATGGATTCCCAGGGTGAGCACGCGAGCGCGGCGGCCTTCCACATGTGGGTGGCGCGTACAATTGAACGTTACGCCGTCAAGGTGGATCGTCTGGAGGCGGAGAGCGAAATCGCCCTGCGAGGAACCGGCGATCCGCTGCGCCCCCTAGATGACCGCTACGTCCTGCACACCCGCTTCACGCTCGCCGGCGACGAGAGCAACGGCCACTGGGGGAACTTCCAACTTGACGGCTTCGGGCTCTGGCTCACCAGCGTTGCCGATCACCTCGAGGTCACCGGCGGAGACCCTGCGCCGTACCTGAGGGCCATCGACATCGTCCGTCGCTACCTGGAACTGACCTGGGATCGACCCTGTTACGACTGCTGGGAGGAATACCCAACACGGCGGCACTCCACGACCTGGGCAGCGGTTGCCCGCGGACTGTTCCGTGGTGGCAACCTGCTGGGAGAGGAATCAACCGTTGTCACCTCCCGGGCCATAGTGACAAGACTCCTCGGCCACGCCACCCGGGACGACACGCTCCACAAGTTCATTCCCCAATCCGAAAGTGACGTCTCGCCCGTCGCTGCGAGCGTGACTACACCAGACAGGCTCGTCGCCGCAGGTCACGAACGGGTTGGCCGCCCCCTTGATGGGGATGCGATTGACGGCAGCGTTCTTCTTGTGCTCGGTCCGTTCGGACCATTCCCGCCAGCCCACCGGGTCGTGTCCGGAACGCTCAAGAGTATCGAAGATGGACTGGTCGTTGACTTCGGCGTGCACCGCTACCTCGAGGACGAGTATTACGGAGGCGGAGATCGGAAGAGCGTCGTGTAGGGAGAGAGTGTAGATCTCGGTGGTCGCCGTATCATTAAAAAAAAAAAAAAGAAAACAGAAAAAAAGAAAAAAAAAAATAAAAAAAAAAAAAAAACAAAGACCAAAGAGCAGAAAACACTGAGAAGGCTTAATAGAGAAACACAACAGTAGCGCAACACCAAGATGGCAAGACTCAAAGCTATAAGTGTAAGAGAAGAGACTGCCAGTGGAGACGTGTCTTGATAAGGAACTCGAACT
>CALCCX010000295.1 GCA_937900165.1 uncultured Acidimicrobiia bacterium
GATCCGAAATACAATAGAAGAATGAACGATGTTTATTAGGTTAGATGAAGATAATCGAACAGGCTGATTCGCTGCAGCGAGGAAGTGTACGAAAGATAAAAAAGAAAAAAAAGAAATAAAAGAAAGGAATTTTTTTTTTTCAAGCAGAAGACGGCATACGAGATATATCAGTGTGACTGGAGTTCAGACGTGTGCTCTTCCGATCTTAAAGCGAGTCGACCGCGCCAATCTGTTGATCAAAGTCCCGGCAACCGCCGAGGGAGTTCCGGCGGTCGAGGCCCTGATCGGCGAGGGCATTTCAGTGAATGTCACTCTGATCTTTTCCCTCGTTCGTTATGGGGAGGTGATGGATGCCTACTTGAGCGGGCTCGAGCGTTACGCAGCCGCCGGCGGTGACGTGTCCTCGGTAGCGTCCGTTGCGTCGTTTTTTGTGTCGAGATTCGACTCGGAGCTGGACTCGAGGCTAGAGGCTATCGGCACCGACGGGGCCCTCTCGCTACTCGGGCTCGGCGCGGTAGCCAACGCACGGGTTGCCTATCTCGACTTTCTGAAGGTGTTCGCCTCGACTCGTTACCAAGTCCTCGCCAAGCTGGGGGCTGCGGTCCAACAACCTCTGTGGGCTTCAACCAGCACCAAGAACCCGGCCTATTCGGATACGTTGTATGTCGACACTCTGGCCGGACCGACCACTGTCAACACCATGCCTGAATCGACCATCGCTGCCTATCAGGATCACGGTCCGGTCTATCCCAAGGTCCTGGACATTGACGACATGACGGACGGCGTGCTGGTTCTCGCCAGGTTGGCCGAGGTCGGCGTGGATTACGACGACGTGACAGAAACTCTCGAGCGCGAGGGTGTCGAGAAGTTCATCATCTCGTTTCGAGAGATGGTCGAGGACATCGAACGCAAACGCCTGGCCCTGCTGGAAGACTGACAAGAAAGGCTTGCGCCTCACGGGACGTGAGGTTCTAGCTTGGGGGCGAGTCGACGACGAAGGAGAACAATGGCGTTCGACGCGTCCCGTCCAGAACCCATCTCGCTTGGCGAGCACAACGGCTATGACATCTATGCGATGCCGATGTTTCTCACGCTGACCGTTTCCGATGTCGCTGTATCGGCCACCTGGTACGAAGAAGCCCTCGGCTTCGGGATCATGTTCACGATGCCCGGAGATGGCCCGGGTCTTTCGATGGCTCACATCCGACTCGGAAAATACCAGGATGTGTTGCTGGTGTCTGGTTCGATTACAGGCGGCCGCGAGACTTCTGCAACGCTAACGGTCCCGGATTCGGCCTCCATCGGTGACCAGGCAAGGGCAGTACCCGCCGTGGGGAAGTCCTCGATCGGTGGGAGTATGCAGACCCCCTGGAACACGGTGGAAACGACAATCACCGATCCCGATGGATACTCATTTGTCTTGAGTTCGCAAGGGCAGGATGAGGAAGCGGGCCAGGCGATGGGCGAACTGTTTGAGAGTGACTCCGGCTAGGCGTTTTTTGGGCTGCCCTTCACGCTACATTTGGGGGTATGCCACGTCGCATACTCATCGCCAAGCCGGGCCTCGATGGTCACGACCGAGGAGCCAAGGTCATCGCCAGGGCTCTACGGGATGCCGGAAACGAGGTCATCTACTCCGGCTTGTTTCAAACGCCTGACCAGATTGTTGAGACTGCGATCCAGGAAGATGTTGATGCGATCGGCCTGTCTGTGCTTTCCGGCGCCCATATGACACTGTTTCCCAAGGTCGTTGAAGCCCTGCGAGAAAGGGGTATCGATGACATCGTCGTGTTCGGCGGAGGCATCATTCCCGACGACGACATCGTGGCCCTCACAGAGGCCGGGCTCGCCGCCATCTTCACCCCAGGGGCTCCGTTGGGCGCCATCACCGAATGGGTTGACGAGCACGTTCCAGATCGGGTGTAGCTCCGCCCGCCCGTCCTACACTCTCCTCGGCGAACAGTCTCGGCGAAGGAACGTTGACCGGTGGATCTTTTTGAGTACGAAGGCAAACAGTTTTTTGCTTCCTACGGCATCCCCGTCCCCGCCGGCGAGGCGGCCGCCTCGGTTGAAGACGCCGTTGCCGCGGCCGGGCGGATCGGATACCCGGTAGTGGTGAAGGCGCAGGTCCATACCGGAGGACGGGGAAAGGCGGGCGGTATCAAGCTGGCTTCATCGAGGGACGAAGTCGACCAGTCTGCGTCTGACATCCTCGGCATGGACATCAAGGGTCACACGGTCAACATCGTCTGGATAGAAGAGGCCTCCGACATCGCCGAAGAGTATTACGCCAGCTTCACCCTTGATCGCTCGAAGAAGAGGCACCTCGGGATGCTCAGCGCCGAGGGTGGAGTGGAGATCGAAACGGTCGCAGACGAGAACCCGGACGCCATCGCCAAGATCTGGATCGACCCGGTTGTTGGGCTCACCGATGCGCAGACCAGGGAGTGGGTCGCCGCCGCCAACCTCAACCCGGCCGCGAATGAAGGGGCTGGCGGACTTCTGCAGAAGCTCTACACGGCCTATGTCGACGGCGACGCCGACCTGGTGGAGATCAATCCTTTGATCCTCACTCCCGATGGGCGGGTTCAGGCCCTGGACGCGAAGGTCAGCCTCGACTCCAACTCGGTTTTCCGCCACCCTGACTATGAGCGCTACGACGCCACCCAGCCAAGAGACGAGAGAGAAACCGCAGCCCATGAACGGGGCTTGCAATACGTAGGGCTAGACGGCACAGTCGGTGTGATCGCCAACGGGGCGGGGTTGGCGATGAGCACCGTGGACGTCGTCAGCCAGGTTGGCGGCAAGGCGGCAAATTTCCTGGACGTCGGTGGTGGAGCCAACGCGGATGTCATGGCAGGTGCGCTCGAAGTAATCAATAACGACGCAGAGGTGAAATCGATTTTCATCAACATTTTCGGTGGGATCACCAGAGGCGAGGAAGTGGCCAATGGAATCGTTGGCGCGCTCGAGCGGGTCCAGATCGACGCTCCTATCGTCATCAGGCTCGACGGCACCAATGCCGATGAGGGCCGAGCGATCCTGGCGCCCCACCTTTCCGACATGCTGATGGCGGAAGACACGATGTTGAGCGCGGCCGCCAAGGCGGTCGAGCTGGCAGGAGGGGCCGCCTGATGAGTATTTTCTTGGACGAGAAGACCAAGGTTGTCTACCAGGGCTTGACCGGTTCGGCCGGGCGTTTCTACGGGCTTCGCAACCGCGACTACGGGACTCAGGTGGTCGCAGGGACCCATCCGAAGAAGGCGGGGGAGGAGGTCGACGGGATTCCGATCTTCGCCAATGTTGGCGATGCGGTAGAGGCGACTGGTGCCACCGCGAGTTGCGTTTTCATTCCTGCCCGGTTTGTGAAGGAGGCCGTCATGGAGGCGGCTGATGGTGGAGCGAAGCTGATCGTTGTCATCACCGAAGGAGTTCCGGCGCACGATGAGGCCTGGTTTTTCAACAAACTTGTCGCGGACTACCCGGATGTGCGCGTGCTCGGGCCGAACTGCCCAGGTTTGATCAGCCCCGGCAAGGCCAACGTCGGCATCACCGCCGGCCACATCGCCAAGGAAGGCGGTCCGGTTGGGATCGTCAGCCGTTCCGGCACCCTGACCTACCAGGCTCTCTACGAGCTGAAACAGCAGGGAATTGGAGTCACGACCTGTGTTGGGATCGGTGGCGATCCAGTTCCGGGTACGTCGTTCATCGACTGTCTTGCTGCCTTCGAGGCGGATCCTGATACCAAGGCCGTCATGATGATCGGTGAGATCGGGGGCTCTGCCGAAGAGGAAGCCGCCGAGTTCATCCGTGACCATATGACCAAGCCGGTATCGGCCTATGTCGCGGGGGTCACGGCGCCTCCTGGCAAGAAGATGGGCCACGCCGGCGCAATAGTTTCTGGTGGAAAAGGGACCGCAGCGGCAAAGATGGAGGCCCTC
>CALCCX010000296.1 GCA_937900165.1 uncultured Acidimicrobiia bacterium
GTCCGATCTGGTGAATTGGAATGGATCGGACGAGTGCTAGCAAAGCTGGCGCAAGGTTTGCGACGCGTGGGCCGAGGCGTTGGCCGTGAGTTGTTCAATTGCCGAATGAAGTGTCGCGACGTGCTCATCGGCGAACGGTACCGGGGCCTCGGCGGGCGGGGCGGCGGGCACAAGCCGCTGGGCAATTGCCGAGACGAGCCGGTCGATGCCCGTAACGAGTGTGGCGCTGGTCGGCAACATGCCTGGCGGCACATCGCCAACAGGGGCCAAGTCGATCTTGTTGGCGACTCGCAGCGAGTTGGTGTCGTAGGCGTCCCTGATGAGCGGGGAAAGTGTCGAGCCTTCTCGGGCTGCTGCGGTGATGAGGCGGGCGAGTTCACCTTCGACGATGAGCATACGGCCGTCGCCGTGGTTGCGCTCGACGGCAGCGATGAGGCCTTCGCCGGATGTGAGGCCCTTCAGGTAGTGCGCTCTGGTCCAGCCGGGTGCGAGGTTGAGGTCGGTGCCGTGCGTCTTGTAGTCGGCCTCTTTCGTGAGGGTGTGGACGACGTCTCGGGATGCGCCTTTGCGGCCTCGTGCGGTGTCGCCGACGATGATCGTGAAAAGGCGGGGCTGTTGGATGGAGCCTCCGAGCCGAAAGTGAGGGCCTCGTCCCACGAGGACGCCGAAGCTCGTGAGAAAGTCAACCAGCATCGCCTCCTGAGCAGCCTCCGTCCAGGCCGCTGCCTCCTGGACGAGGTCGCCGATGAAGGGGTCGAGTAGTTGCAGGCCTTTCTGCTCTGCCAGCCGCCCCACGTTGCCGAACAAGACTCCATCGCCAGTGAGGCCGCTTTGAGCGAGCAGCTCCGCTTTGGCCATCGTCCTGCCCTCCAACCGGGTTGAACTGTACGGCGAGGGCAGCGATCGGTCGTTTGCCGGGTTCCAAGATGTGGTGTCGATCCCGTTGAGGATGCCGATCACCGGAGTCGGTCTGGCTCTAAGTACAACGTCGAGGCCACCAGACAGCTCTGAGTCCTCGCTGATCTGCATCGCGAAGGTCGGACTCACGGTGGTCACTGCGCCCGCCCGGTCAACCCCCGCCTTGAGGAAATTGGCATCCCCATACCACTCGATCGGACCGCCCAGAACCAGGTCGGCTTCAGAAAGCTCCAAAAGGTCCCCTACTTTGTCGAGCGGACCGAGGATCGGGTAGCTGGCGTTGTGAATCGTCTGAACGGTCGGAATCGTGGCTCCGATGGCCGCAGGAGCCGGATGACCGTCGTGGAGATGGAGAACGTCGAATCCGGTCGACATCTCTCTCACCCGTTTGGCGAACAGACCGAATCGCAGCCATTGATCTTCGTGACCGGCCCCGGCTTGGGGCCCGTAGATACCTGGGCGATCGAAGCCTTCGGGCTCGTCGATCAATACGACGGGGACACCCAGGCTGTCGAGGGCGACGACGCCGTCGGTCGGTTCGCCGAGATCGAATAGGTGTTGGTAGCGCGGGATTGCCACGGTAACGTCGATTCCAGCCACGATCAGGGCGGACGCCAGGCCGGCCACCGCCTCACCAAGTCCGCCAGTTCTGGCAAGCGGTGAATGTTCGGCCGACGCCATCAAAACCCTCATTGGCGTCTCCAGAGGATTGCGACGACGGCCCCGATCGCCAGTGCCGCCAGAACCTGTCTCGGGCGAAACGCAATGATGGCGATCGCCGCCGATACTCCCACGGCCACCCTCCTGGGGACCCGGTCAAAGCCTGGAGCTGCCAGCCAGATCGCGGCGAGAACGATGGCAACCCTGACCAAGATCTCCGGCCAGCCGGTGGCTGCGCCCGTAGCCCATCCCACGACCCCAGCCAACATCAGTCCGACTGTGATCAACCCGAGCAGGTTGCGTTGTCCGCGTGTCATTGGTTGGAGCGTAGGCCAGGCAGCGTCCGCCCGCTTCTCTATTCCGGGTGCAGTTGGCGTTGGGCGCGGGGTCATCATTTACACTCCCAGGCATGCCAATCGACATCGATATCGCCCATGTCGCTCGACTTGCTCGAATCCATCTCTCGGAAGACGAATTGGCCGAGCACGGACGCCATTGCGCCGACATTCTCGAACATGCTGCCAAGGTGCAGGCCCTCGACACCGAGGGGATCCAACCGACCTCGCACCCCTTGCCTCTGGTCAATGCGTTCCGTGACGACGTGGTCAGCCCTGCTCGAGTGCTGGCGAGGGATGTCATCCTCGACCAGGCACCAGCCGTCGAAGATGTCTACTTTCGGGTACCACCCGCCCTGGAAGACGAATGAGTGACAGACAGACGATCAGGGGGGCGGCTGCTGCGCTACGTGATGGTTCGGCCACGTCGGTTGGACTGACCAGGGCGGCTCTCAAGACCGCATCGATGACGGAGTCCCAGGTCCACGCATATCTGACTCTCGACACCGAAGGAGCGCTGGAAGCGGCTGAGCGGGCAGACTCCCAACTTGCCGCTGGCGACGATCGAGGTCCCCTTCATGGCATTCCGATCGCGCTCAAGGACAACATGGTCACCGAAGGCATTGAGACCACTTGTTCTTCGAGGATCCTGTCCGGCTACGTTCCGCCATACAGCGCCACTGTTGTCGACCGGCTCGAGGAGGGTGGAGCGGTGATCACCGGCAAGACCAATCTTGACGAGTTCGCGATGGGCTCATCGACCGAGCATTCCGCCTTTGGGCCTACACGCAACCCATGGGACACCGAGCGGGTGCCCGGTGGATCCTCAGGCGGATCTGCGGTTACCGTGGCGATCGGATCGGCGCTCGGGGCGCTTGGCTCGGATACCGGAGGGTCGGTCCGCCAGCCCGCTGCCCTGACCGGAGTTGTCGGAATGAAGCCGACTTATGGGCTCGTATCCCGCTACGGGTTGATCCCGTTCGCGTCTTCGCTCGATCAGATCGGCCCCTTCACCCGCACCGTCGCAGATGCGGTGGACGTTCTGGCGACCATCGCCGGTCACGATCCCCACGACGCCACCTCCATCCCTGGCGCACTGCCAGATCTGGGAGCCGGTCTTGGAAGAGGCCTTGAGGGCGTCAAGGTCGGAGTGGTCTCGGAGATGCAGAGGGACGAGACGGAGCCGGCTGTTCGTGCAAACGTGGCCGGCATCATCGAGCAGATGGAGGCGAGCGGCGCCAAGGTGCAGGAAGTCTCGCTGCCATCGTTCGAATACGCTTTGAGCGCCTACTATTTGATTGCTCCGGCCGAGGCGTCTGCCAACCTGGCCCGCTTCGACGGGGTTCGCTACGGCAACCGGGTGAACGGTGCGAACGTTGCCGAAATGATGAGTAAGACTAGGGCAGACGGGTTTGGAGCTGAGGTGATCCGCCGCATATTGCTTGGCACCTACGCCCTTTCGGCCGGTCACTTTGACGCCTTCTACGGCCAAGCGCTCAAAGTTCGTAGCCTGGTGCGCCGTGATCTCGATGCCGCTTACGAACAGGTCGATGTGTTGGTCGGGCCGACCAGCCCTACGACCGCCTTTGAACTCGGAGCGAAGACCGCAGATCCCCTCACCATGTACCTCACCGACGTTTTCACGATCCCGGCCAACCTGTCTGGGCATCCGGCGATATCGGTGCCCGTCGGCCTCGACGACTCCGGCCTGCCGATCGGATTCCAGGTGATGGCACCCGCCCTCGGGGAGGAAGTCATGTACCGGGTAGCTGGTGAGGTTGAACGGCTCGCCGGTTTCACCGCCAGGGCTTCGCTTGCATCGTCGGAAGTGGTGGCACCGTGACGACATGGGAAGCCGTCATCGGCATCGAAACACACGTCGAGCTCTCGACGGAGTCGAAGATGTTCTGTTCGTGCCCTGCAGATGTCGATGGTGAGCCGAACACCGCGTGTTGTCCGGTCTGTCTTGCACTTCCCGGCGCGCTGCCGGTTCCGAATGAGAAGGCGATCGAGGGAATCGTCAAGATCGGTCTCGCTCTCGACTGTGAGATCAACGAATCCTCGGTGTTCTACCGCAAGAACTACTTCTATCCGGACCTGCCGAAGAACTACCAGATCAGCCAGTACACCTTCCCCGTCTGTGAACACGGAAAACTGGAAATTGACGTCGATGGCACAGCCAGGACCATCGGCATCACGCGTGTACACATGGAGGAGGACACGGGGAAGAGCACCCACGTTGGTGACGGGGATGGGCGTATCCACGACGCGGATCACACGCTGCT
>CALCCX010000297.1 GCA_937900165.1 uncultured Acidimicrobiia bacterium
GATCTCCACTACCAACAACTCGCCACTGTGTTCGACTATCCCGACGCGGGCTTGCCGGCCCAGATGCGAAGGCTTTGCGAGTCGCTGCAAAGCCGCTGTCCCGCCGCCGCATCCCGTTTCGAGTTTTTCGCGAAAGCTCTGCCTGGTTCCGGGGAGCAGTTGTCAGAGATGGAGCTGGACGAGGTTCAGGAGATCTTCACGCGCTCGTTCGATGTGCAAGCCATCACCACGCTCAGCGTCGGCTACATCGTCTTCGGGGACGACTACAAAAGGGGTGAGCTCTTGGTGAACCTAAACCGGGAGCACCGCGACGCCGGTCTCGATTGCGGCAGCGAGCTCTCTGACCACCTTCCCAACGTTCTGCGCCTGATTGCGAAGTGGCAAGACCCGGAGATCGTGACGGAGTTCGTCGAGGAAATCTTGCATCCGGCAATCGACAACATGATCTATGAGTTCGGCGCGAACCGGATACTCGAGCGAAACAGGCTCTATCGAAAGCACTACAAGACGCTAATCGCCACGTCTGCGGACCGGGGCACCATGTACATTGATGCGCTGCAAGGGCTCCTGGCCGTACTCAAGCAGGACTTCAATCTCGCAGACTACCGGCGGCCCGAGCAGCGGAGCGATTTCCTGCGGTCCCTTGGACGCGAGATGGAGATCGAAGCCGAAGACGCGATTCCCGCGCAGTCAGGAGGGTGAATTGAATACGCTCAACACATTCCTTCTCGTCGTGTTTCCCTACGTGGCGGGTATCGTTTTCGTGGTCGGCATTGCCTATAGGTATCGGCGCACGGCCTTCACCATATCGTCGCTTTCCTCGCAGTTTCTCGAAGGAGACAAGCTTTTCTGGGGCATTGTGCCCTTTCATGTTGGCCTGCTGGCTGTGTTTTTCGGCCACCTGCTTGCGTTTCTTCTCCCGCAAGCGACGCTGGCGTGGAACAGCATTCCTGTTCGCCTGATCATCCTCGAGGTCAGCGCCTTCATCTTCGGGCTGAGCCTCCTGTTCGGTCTGCTGAGTCTGTTGTGGCGGCGGCTCACCAACCCACGCGTGCGCGTCGTGACCAGCCGCATGGACGTCGTGATCGAGCTGCTCTTGCTGGCTCAGGTGGTGCTCGGATGTTGGGTCGCCCTCGGGTTTCGTTGGGGGTCCTCGTGGTTTGCGGCCGATCTCACCCCTTATCTGTGGTCGCTCCTTGCGCTCAGCCCCAAGACCGATGCGGTGTTCGCTCTACCTTGGGTGATCAGGCTGCACATTGTGGGCGCGTTCTTGATCCTCTTCATGGTGCCATTCACACGCCTCGCGCATTTCGTCGTCGCGCCGCTGCATTACCTCTTCCGGCCCTATCAGGTGGTCATGTGGAACTGGGATCGCAAGGCTGTTCGAGACCCGAAAGAGCCGTGGAGCAAAGCACGTCCGAAGAACAACTAGTCGCGAAAACCAGGGCCTCGACAACACGGAGTCGACCCTGGCCGAGCGAGGTGGCAGATGAGCGAGCGAGGGAAGGCGATCAGTGTCCTGACAGCGAACACGCTGGCGTTCACCGTGTGTTTCGCAGTGTGGATGATGAACGGTGTGTTGATCACCTTCCTCGTCGACAACGGGGTCTACGACTTCGACAAGGTTCAGATGGGTTGGTTGATCGGAATCCCGGTGCTCACCGGCGCCATCTTCCGCCTGCCCGCTGGCATGTTGACCGATCGCTTTGGCGGTCGTGGGGTCTTCGCAGTGGTGATGTTACTCACGGCGGTGGCCGCTTTCCTCGACAGCTACGCCCACGGCTTCTGGGGATTCATCGTAGGCGGGCTGGGCTTCGGGCTCGCTGGCACTTCGTTTGCCGTCGGCATCGCCTATTCTTCGGTGTGGTTTCCCCAGCATCAACAGGGGACGGCGCTGGGCATTTTCGGAGCGGGCAATGCGGGTGCTGCCATCACCGCGATGGGCGCCCCAATGCTCCTCGACGTGTTGACCGACGGTGGCACGAACTTGGATGCCTGGCGTTGGATGCCACGTATCTATGCCGCAGCGCTGGTCGTGATGACCGCGGTCTTCTGGGTCATGACGTTTCCAAAGAGGCCCGAGGAGGAGGTGCCCCGCACGATGGTCCAAGATCGGAAGAGCACACGTCTGAACTCCAGTCACACTGATATATCTCGTATGCCGTCTTCTG
>CALCCX010000298.1 GCA_937900165.1 uncultured Acidimicrobiia bacterium
GCAGAAGACGGCATACGAGATATATCAGTGTGACTGGAGTTCAGACGTGTGCTCTTCCGATCTCGTTGATCATCTTCACTTCGGCGGCGACGTTTTCTGGTGACCGCTGGCGAAACCCGGTGCCATGCACGGCGTCACGACACCAATCGCAGTTGTACGGGCAGCCGCGCGACGTAACAATGGTCATCGACGAGTAGCCGCTTTCTTCTTCCCATACCGCCAGGTAGCGATCCATGTCGATCAGGTCGCGAGCCGGCATCGGCAACTCGTCGAGATTCTCGATCGGAGGGCGCGGTTGGTTGATCTCCATCTTCCCGTTCTTGCGGTATGCAACTCCGGGCTCTGATCCCAAAGCAGAGACATCGAGGCGGCCCGCATCGCAAAGATCGAGGAGCGCAGCGACGGTTTGTTCGCCCTCGTGATGAACGACGACATCCACGCTCGGATCAGTCAGATAAGCAGAGGGCGACGCCGTCGCATCAGGGCCTCCCACGATGACAGTGGCGCCGTATTCGCCGGCCATACGGGCCAGCATCAGAGCGTCGTTTCTGGTTGGAAGTACCGCCGAAATACCAACAACCTCGGGCGCATGCAGGTTGAGGGCCTCAGCGAACGCCGACTCGTTCTTTTCGAACGTTCCGTCGAAGATTGCAACTTCGTGTCCGCGTTGTCGGTTGTACGCGGCGAGATACATCAGACCCAGCGGGAAGTACGGGCTTGATGACGCGCTTTCTGCAGCGTTTTTGGTCAGGAACAATGGGTGGGCAAATAAGATCTTGGCCATAGGAACCTCTTGGCACGGCGCCGTTCTGCCCCGAAATCCTGGGTGGGCGCACTGACGCTTGTCCGGGTCGCCTCATTGATGCCTGTCGACTGTAGCGGCCCCACCGTGGTATCGATCTGGGCCGGCGAGTTCGCATCAGTCGGTTTCGGCGCCTGGGCTGATGGACGCTGCAGGGGGTGATCCGACACTGTTGCTGGGTCCGGCCGGTCTTCGGAGCGCTTGGTACAGGATCGACCCCCCGTGTACAGCGAGCAACACCAGGGTGGGGTACCACACGACACTGCGGACCCATGCGATCTCGGCGTGGTTGAGCGGGTCGAGAAATGTGAGATAGGAGATGACAATTGCCGCACTGAGGTACAGCCACGGTGAGATCGCCAGCCACCTGCGCGGCGGATCGTCGGAGCCCACGAAGGGCAGAAACGCCACCAGGATGAGCAGATACCAAGGGTTGAGAGTCGGGGTGAGAATCACATACGCCATGAGGGCAAACGCCATGAGCCGGAGCGCTCCGGGCGGTGTGGTGGGCCGTCTGGCGCGCAGCCAGATAGTGACCAGCACAGCCACCATCAGAGCTACCACCATGAGCCTGGTCGTTTGGGCCGCATCGGGTACGCCTCGGCGGTTCAGCCAAGCGGCCACCGACTGAAAGATGGCGCTGTTGAAGGTCCAGGCACCGTAGATGCGGGCCGAACCAAACAGCCCTGTGCCGCTGGCCTCGCCGGACAGACCCCACCCGGCTGTCCATCCGAATGGGACTAGAACGGCGGAGATGGTGCTGATGTAGACGAGCCGTTGCGAGCCGCGCCAGCGCGGCCATAGAACCGGAAGTAAGAGCAATGGCAGCGGCCTGGTGAGCGTAGCCAACGCGAGCAAGAGCGGTGCCGTCCAGGCCCTCTTGGTCTTCGGTCTGGCCAGGGTCAGGTACACAGACAGCAGGGCCAGCATGACCATAAGGGCGTCGAGGTGGGCTCCGTGGGCGACCTCGACGATGACCAGTGGATTCCACAAGTACAGCATCACGCGGCGCTGCGGCAGTTTCGTCGACTTCAGCAACAAGACGATGGCACTGGCCACCGCGAGGTCGAAGACAACCATGACGACTTGCAATGGCAGCGGTTTGGGTGGTGCCACCTGAGCCGTCACCGCAAAGACCAATTGTGCAGTGGGCAGATATGGGGTGCCAAGCGAGGGGTTGTTGGCGAGCTGCCTGGCCGGAATGTCGATGGCGTCGAGCGCGGATGCGTCGAGAGTGTGCGCGTACGGATTGATGCCTGCGATCGAGACGTTTCCGTCCCAGATATACCGGTAGACGTCGTCGCTGAGTGTCGGAGTCGTGGCGAGTAACAACAGCCGGAAAACGATTGGGATGACCCACAACCAGACAAGCGGGATTGGGCGCCGCTCATTCCACCACAAGGCCACCAGGAAGCCGACAAAGGCGAGCAGGTACCACCCAATCGTCTGGGGAGTGAATTCGTCGCGAAGTGTTCCGACTTGCGCGTCGAGTCGCACCAGGCTGAGATACGCGATCAGACCGATGGCGCCTGCAGCCCATAGACCCCACCAGTCTGTCACCTTGGCCATCAACGTTGTGTTCCCGGTGCCCCACTGCGGGCAATTGAGCCCATCGACGCGGAGCGGATTCTTCTGATCGGATTTGGGGTGCGCTTGGATCTCACTGTTCGAGCCTCAGGGCCGGCTCATCCTGATTCTTGACGCCAGGTCGCAATTGTCGAGATCAGGCCTGTCACTACGATACGCAAAACGCCGAGCGAGTGCGCAAATCTCTCGAGCACCCTCTCGTGAGTGACCGGTTCGATTTCCCCATGGACTCCGGCGTCGTAGTCGGTGATCACTGCGATGTTCACATACTCCGTTTCCAGCTCGCGGGTGAGCGGAACCTCAGGCATTTGGGTCATGTTGATCAAGTGGAACCCGGACTCGGCGAACCATCGGCTCTCCGCTCTGGTCGAAAACCGCGGTCCTTGGATCACCACTGTCGTGCCTGCTTCGTGCACCGTTGCTCCCGCTTCACGGCACGCAGTGATTGCCATGCCCCGATGGGGCTCGGAGTAGGGGTCGGCAAACGCCATGTGATGCACGTCTGGACTCTCGATGAAGCTCGACTCGCGACCCCACGTCCGGTCGACCAACTGATCGGGTACGACAAAATCACCAGGTCGATATTCGGGTACGAGTGCTCCGGCTGCACAGAGACCGATGACATCAGTCACGCCGAGTTCTTTCATGGCCCACGCGTTCGCTCGGTAGGGAATGGCGTGGGGCGGGAGGCGGTGGCCCTTTCCGTGGCGTGGGAGGAATGCAACTGCCTTGCCGTCGACGGATCCGATCATCACGGGGTCCGAGGTAGGTCCATACGGGGTCTCGATGTTCTCCGCCCGCGCGTCATCGAGGAGTTCGTAAAACCCTGTTCCGCCGTAGATGCCGATCACTGTGCCAACCTTAGGACCCGATCCGGCAGATTTCGGTCTCGCCTCGTGCTGGGTCGGCGGGCCAGGAGCCATGAACAACGGCCGAAGATGCGGCGCCCATTGGCCCACTCAGGCCATTTCGCGGAGTTCTACCCGTCTGATCTTGCCTGAGATGGTCTTCGGGAGTTCAGCCAGGTAGACGATCTCGCGGGGGTACTTGTACGGCGCGGTGATCGCCTTGACGTGTTCCTGGATCTCGACGGTCAGCTCATCCGAGCCCTCATATCCTGGCGCCAGGATGATGAAAGCCTTCACGATATTGCCGCGCACCGCATCGGGTTTGGCCACGACGGCCGCTTCGACCACCGCTGGGTGCTCGATCAGTGCCGACTCGACTTCGAATGGCCCGATCCGGTAGGCGGCCGACAGAATGACATCGTCTGCTCGACCCACGAACCACAGATATCCGTCTTCGTCTCGATACGCCCGATCTCCTGTGTAGTACCAGCCGTGCTGGAAGACTTCGGCAGTGCGCTCATCGTCCTGCCAGTAGCCGCGGAACAGTCCGAGTGGCCAAGGATCGGTCTGAATGGCGATATTACCCTCCTGACCGTCCTCGCAGATCTGGCCGTCCTGGTCGACCACGTCAACGATCATGCCGGGAGCCGGGCGGCCCATCGAACCCGGTTTGACGGCGAGGCTCGGATAGTTGGCGACCAGGACGGAGGTCTCAGTTTGGCCATATCCGTCATAGGGCACCGTCCCGGTGGCCTTCTCCCAAATCTCGATCACTTCTGGGTTCAGCGGCTCACCTGCACTGGTGCAGTGCCGGAGTCCCGACCAGTCGTAGACACTCAAATCCATCTGGGCGAAGGTACGAAACAGCGTCGGCGGACAGCAGAAAGACGTCACGCCGAGCTCTGCGATCAACTCGAGCATTCGAGCGAAATCCGGCTTTCCGACGATGTCCCACATGACGACAGTCGCGCCGATGATCCACTGTCCGAATAGCTTGCCCCACGCGGCCTTCGCCCAGCCGGTGTCCGACACCGTCCAATGCACATCGTCAGGGGTCAGATCGTGCCAGAACCGAGCCGTGATTTCGTGGCTGAGAGCGTATGAACCGACGTGCTGAACCATCTTGGCATTGGCCGTTGTGCCTGAGGTAAAAAATAGGAGTAGTGGATCGTCTGACCGGGTTGGCTCGACAGCGGCCGACTCGGCCGGCATTGCCTCCAAGGCTGCGGTGAACTCCGTCCAGCCGTCTCGCGGTGCTCCCACCACAAACCGGGTGGCAAGAGAGGGGCAATCATCTGAAACCTCCGCGAGCCGGGCGGCCCCCGCTTCATCACAGAACGCAGCCACCGCGCCGGCCTGGTTGATGCGATAGGACTGATCCTTGGGCATCAGCTGGGTGGTACCGGGCATGGGGACGGCGCCGATCTGGAAACAGCCCAGGAGAACTGCGTACCACTCCACTACCCGGGGCAGCTGGACGAATACCTTGTCACCCTTACTGATCCCATGGCTCCGTAGTAGGTGGGCGGTTCGATGGGCCCACCCGGCGAGATCCGCGAACGAATATCGGTTGATGGTGACACCGTCAGGCTCGACGCCAATCAGAGCGATTTTGTCCGGCGTCTCAGCTGCCCTGGCCCCGATGACGTCGCCGGTGAAGTTGAAGAGATCGGGAACTTCGACCCGGAAATTTGCCAGCGTCTCGTCATAATTCGTCATATTCGCCATCGCCATACCTCCAAGGCCCGAGGCTAGCCATCGCCCAGAGCCGCTGCCCTTGACGTTGCGACGAAGGCGAGGCACCCGGTTCCGCCGTGATGGGTTCCGACCGGACCCCCCTGTGCTCGGACGATGATCGAAGTTGGCGAACAGATTTACCGACTTGGGACCCCACATCACAACTTCTACGTTGTGACCGAGGGTGGCAAAGCGACCGTTGTCGACGCCGGTTGCTCGAAGGAATGGCCGAAGCTGGTAGGTGGCCTGGCTGCGATTGGTCTTGGCGCCGAAGACGTCGAGGCCATTGTGGTTACCCACGCCCATGCCGATCACATAGGTTTTGGACGCGAGGCCGCGGACGCGACGATCGATGTCAGAGTGCATGCCGATGAGGAGCCAAGGGCGCTCGGTACATTTCAGGGACGCAAGGCCGCCGAAGCCACCGACCTGCCGCTCTGGCGGATCGGGACTTGGCGTTTTCTCACCGCCCTCATAAGGGTCGGGATAATGAGCCAGCCGGTGCTCGAATCGGTGACGACCATGGAAGATGGCGAAACCCTCGATCTGCCAGGTTCGCCGACGGTGATTCACACGCCAGGGCACACCGAGGGCCATGTCGCGTTCCATCTTCCGAGGAGGTCAGTGGTCTTCACTGGCGACGGACTCGCCACCCGCGACCTGTTCGGGTCGAACCGGGTCTCTCCACAAATGATGCCGGACGCCTTTCACCTCGATCCGGCGATGGCTCGACGATCGTTGGAGCGGATCTCCGGATTGGAGGCCGATCTCCTGCTTCCCGGGCATGGAGAGCCCTTTCACGGCTCCCCGGCCGCGGCGGTGGCTGCTGCAAGTTAGTTGCTCAACCTTTTGGCGTTTGATGCATCTGCCTTTGCCCGTCTGGTTGTGACAACGTCAGGTAAATGAATGCTCTTGCTGAGGGGTTTGCCAAGGCTGATCGATTGGCCGTCGTGCTCTATATGCCTGGCCACGGCTCGGATCGTGGATCTCGAACAGACCTCTTTGTGATGGCGACCGCCGTTGATGCGGCTCCGGAGTGAGGCAGCGTTGCAGTTCTTCGTCTCCAAGATCGGCCTCTCCAAGAAAGCGAGGGCTCTGTTTTTCGGGAGGGTGGAGCGATTCGCCCAAGGTGTCAGAGATCATGCGCGGCAATGGCAGCATCCCAGGGGCCGAGGTGCTGATCTTTCATGACCCGATGGACAATCGCACTCCCTACCAAGGCTCCGCTGCCTTTGTCGAGGCCAACCAGTCTGCTCAACTGATCTCTGTACGCGATGTCGGCCACCAAAGCATTCTGTTCGACCCGGTGGCCATTGAGCGGGCCGTATCCTTCGGACTCGGGTCCGAGGTGGACTAAGCCTGGATCCACCGACTTAGGGAAGCGACTGGCCCGCCGGGCTGAGCCTCTCCTGAGATTCATGGTTGTCTCTGCATTCACTTTGTATGAGGTGGGCCAGGCGTGACAAGCCCTTGCCAAGACTGGCGAGGCGGGCAAGGAGCGGATCCGTGCGGTGGATCTAGGCTAACCGGCTGAGTCTGGCTTACGGACTTTGTGAGGGCCCGGACCGGTAGTTCGGCGAGGTCAAGTGTCTCGCCCGGACAGAGGTCGGGTTGGCGTATCATCTGGATAGGGTCAATTAGGGGCAATTATGACGGCACAGCCTGTTCTCGAACTCATACCGCTTTCGATGCCATGGGTCTCGATCGATCCGTTTCTGTTTTGCGTACACCACCTCGATGCCTACCCGGCCGGCAATGAAGCTCAAGGCGTGGAGTCGTTCCAGACCATCGGTCGCAATATGGGTGCCGATTTTTCGGCGAAGGACGGGTGGAGCATGTACCACGGCAGCGTTGTGCCCGGCTTCCCCCAGCATCCGCACCGTGGATTTGAGACAGTGAGCGTCGTGAGGCGCGGATTCATCGACCACTCAGACTCATTGGGCGCCACTGCCAGGTACGGCGAAGGCGACGTCCAGTGGCTGACAACGGGGTCGGGCATCATGCATTCGGAGATGTTCCCTTTGGTCTCGCCAGATGGCCCAAATACGATGGAACTCTTCCAGATCTGGCTGAACCTGGCGCCAGACAACAAAATGGTTGACCCGTACTTTGACATGCTGTGGGGCGACGCAATCCCGACTGTCACGTTCGACCAGGGCATGGTGACCGTTGATGTGATCGCCGGAACCCTCGCCGGCCGGGTCGCATTGCCGGCGCCCCCAGACTCCTGGGCGTCACAACCTGGTTCCGATGTGGCCATCTGGCTGATTCGTCTTGCCCCAGGAGCGAGATGGACCATGCCGAAGGCGATGGCGGGTACCAACCGGATGCTGTACTGCCACATGGGAGACAACGTGAAGGTGGCGGGCGCCGCCGTGGAGGTCGACGTCGGGGCCAGGCTGGTAGGAGATCTCGAGGTCGACATTGTCAACGAAGGTGGCCCTGCTGAGTTCCTGCTCCTTCAGGGCCAGCCGATCGGCGCTCCGGTCTTCCAGCTCGGACCGTTCGTGATGAACTCTCCCGAAGAGTTGCAGCAGGCGTTTTCCGACTATCGCACAACGCAATTCGGTGGCTGGCCTTGGTCAAGCGTCGATCCGGTCCACGACCGGACCGAAGGCCGATTCGCCATCCACGCAGATGGCCGTGTCGAACGCCGAGACCACCAACCCGCCTCGCCAACCTGATTCAACCTTCGCCCACTCAACGTGAGTTCGAGATGCGTTCCTTAGGCTCTAGCATGCCTATAGGCTCAGCCAAGCCTAAGGAACGCGCATTTGGCCACTCTGGGTGAGGTTTAGAAGCCGGGGCCCAGGTCGATGATTGATTGGCGGATCTCGGGATACTCTGACAGGTCCACGACCGAGTCGGGCGGCGGTGGATCGAAGGTGAGCTCAGTCTCGACGGCGTTTAGCCGATAGTCGATCGTCATCAGGACGTCGCGGTCTTCGGACGTTCCACTGATCCGGACTCTGAACCGTTCGATGGTCGAGCCATCCGGCGAAAGAGTGACCTCGGCGAAACCGAAATTGTCGGTGACGTTACCTAGGTCGAGGGGCACGCTACGTCTTTCCGCGGCACTCAGCCCTGCCATGGCTGCAACGGGGTCCAGGTCGACCTCGAACGTCGTTGGATCGGTTTGGCGGGTTTCGACCGACCCTCCGAGTAGCCCGAGGGCCCCGAAGATGACAGTCGGGTCCATTGGGAGGATACCCATTTCTTGGAATTCGGAAACTGAGCCGGCGATGATTTCGGCGCCCTCCGGGAGTGGCCCGATAACCGCGTCGATGGCCGTGATCAGGTAAGCGTCCGTCCCGTTGACAATCACTCGGTTCCGGGGACTCGAACTCAACGGTGCGAAGTTGGTCAGATCCGCGAGGGCGTCCTGAAAATCGATTCGACCCGAAATGAGGTGGCCTGCTTCTAGCTCCTCATTCACTTCGACCGACAGAAACAGCTCTATGCCGACTGGGTTCAAGGTCCGGGTGGCTTCGACTTTAGGCGACCAGTCGACGTCGACGACGATTGCTTGATCGGTTTCTCCGCCGGCACAAGCTATTGCCAGAAGTGAAAGGGCGGTGAGGAGGATGGGCCTGGCGAACACCCGACCATGTTGCCACAGCGGATCGGGCAACAAATCGCTGAGCGCTCTCAGCTTCACTTGCGCCAGGCGACGAATTCAGCGATGTCAGCAGAACGAGCTCGGATAGGTTGCCTTCAGATAGCCACCCGCCCCGACGGACTTGGTAGCGCGCAGGACGTAGTTGATCCACGCTTTGCGTTCCCAGTCAACGATCGACAGTTCCCAAACGCAGGCCACGAAATCCTGATCGCTCACGTTGACAAGTTCCTCGCCTTCGATCTGCCAGATCTTTCGCCGCAGAATATCCTGGTCCGTCCACCAGAAAAGAATCACCCAGGTTGCCATCTCTGCGCGGTGCACGATCAAGAATCCCGCCCCGTAACCCTCGGCACCGTCCAGCGCCGCCAGTGCGGTTTCGAGCGCTACGTTCACTCTCTCCGAATCCGGCTCGCTTGGCTCTGGCGTCAACCAGTACACCTTTAGTTCCCAGTTCTCGGAGCGTGCATTGTCCATCGCCACGACATGACGCGGTTCATACACGGACACGACTGCGGGTGTTTGAATCACCGGCTGGTCCTCGCAAAGTTTGCGAGGTGATCTGGAACAGTGAGATCGTGAGTGAGATCCGGGTCGGCGATCGGGCTCCCGTAGGTCTCCTTGATGGGGATGACACCGGCCCAGATCGGGAGGTCGTAGTCCTCCGGTTCGTCCTTGGGTGGACCGATCCTGACCTTGGCACTCGCCTCGTCCAGTGGTAGTCGAAGTACCAATGTTCCCTTCGCCTCTTTCTCCGTTGTTTCTCGCACGTATGGCACCTGACCGGGGACGAGAGTGTCGACCAGCTTGTCCAGGGCGGCTTGCCGGTCGGCCTCGTCGGTGATCGGGATCGCTTGGCCAAATACCACCACGGAGCGATAGTTCATGGAGTGGTGGAATGCGGACCTGGCGATTACGAAACCGTCGATCAATGTCACCGTCAGGCAGATCTCGAGCCCCTCGAACTTGGCTGTCCTGAGCATACGGCTGGCCGGCGAGCCGTGAATGAGGATCGAATCGCCGTCTCTCGCGTAGAGCATTGGGATGACGACGGGAGAGCCGTCTTGCACGATGCCGACATGGCAGAGGTAGCCTTCGTCGAGGATCGCGTCGATCGTCACACGGTCATAAACGCCGCGTTCGGGTACCCGTTTGACTTCGGTACGGGCGCTGGGAGCGGCGGTCATGGTGGGTCCCTTCGTTTGTAATGCTACAATATCGGTTCTGTAGCAAGGCAAAGGTACACCATGCGAGGCTCAAGTGCAGCTGAATTGTCCGCAGATATCGAGGAGCGTATATCGCTCGGGTCGTTGCGGCCGGGTGATCGGCTGCCACCGGTGCGGGTGCTGGCCGTCGAGCTCGGGCTTGCTCCGAACACGGTGGCCGCTGCCTATCGACGACTCGGCGAGCGCGGCGTCGTGATCGGTAGAGGCCGGTCCGGTACTTTCGTAGCCTCTCGTCCACCGGTGGCCGTGCCTCTGGAGGTAGGGGTTCCAGAAGGATTGCTCGACCTCTCGAATGGGAACCCTGATCCATCACTGCTGCCGGATCTGTCTATGGCGGCGGAGGCCTTGGGTCGCCAGGTGGTTCTCTACAGCGAGTCACCGATCGACGAATCGTTGGCAGCAGCGGGAGCAGAATGGCTGCAAGTCGACGGAATCCCCGTAGATCACATGACAGTTGTGTCCGGTGCCCTCGATGGAATCGAACGTGTGCTTGGTGCTCATCTGCGGCCTGGCGACCGAGTAGCCGTGGAGGATCCGGCCTACGCGTCGGTGATCGACCTGCTCGGGGCGATGGGACTAGTCCCGGTTCCGGTATCCATCGATGACGAAGGCCCACTCCCGGGCCAACTGGCCGAGGGTCTCGAGCGCGGGGCGCAAGCGTTCGTCGTGACCCCACGCGCCCAGAATCCGTTCGGGAGCACTCTCAGTGTCGGGCGAGCCGTTTCGTTGCGGGAGGTTCTGGCCGAGCACCCGCGGGTGCTGGTGGTCGAAGATGACCACGCTTCGGAGGTGGCCGGGGCCAGAGTGAATGCGATCGGCCCCGGCCGAGATCGATGGGCGACGGTGCGGTCCGTCGCCAAGACCTATGGGCCCGATCTGCGGCTGGCCGTGCTGGCAGGCGACGCGGTCACCATTCGGCGTGTCGAGGGCCGCCAACGCTTGGGTCCCGGATGGGTGAGCCACATCCTTCAGCGTCTTACGGCCGCAATGCTCAGCGACCCGAAGGTGGAGTCAATGGTGCAGACTGCTGCTGGGGTCTATCGAGATCGACGGGAGGCGATCGCCCAACCGTTGCGGTCCGTTGGTATAGAGGTGCACGGTTCTTCGGGACTCAACCTTTGGATCCCGGTTCAAGATGAGGTGGGAGCAGTGGCCGGGTTGCGAGACACGGGGATTGTGGTCCGGGCCGGAGCCAGATTTCGGATTCGCAGCGCGCCCGGCATTCGGGTGACCGTCGCTTCGTTGAACGATCAGCAGGCCGAAGACGTCGTTACCGCCCTCACCAAGGTCCTCCACCCCAGCGACCCCACCACCCGCTCTGGGTGATCGAAGCCGCATCGTGTGTTCTGACACGGCTACGGGTGGCATAGCTACGCTGTGGTGGTGAGCCGAACGCACCGGGGTTTCGCATTCGGGACAAGGGAGAGCAAAAGCTGCTACTCCTGGGCCTCTGGCTTGGCACGGACCCGATGATCGTCCTTCGTCGTGCCGGGTCTGCCGATTGGATGCCGGCCGCTCACATCAACGTTCGTGCCTGGCAGCACACCTATCAGGGCGTGATGAGCGACGAGTTTCTCGGCTCGATGGTGCCGGAGGAATGGTCGGCCTGGCGGCAGGTCCGCTACCGGGACCCGCACCCAGACATGACCAACCTGATTCTGTCGAACGGCGGCCGGGTTGTGGGCTACTGCGATGTCGGCAGGTCTCGGTCGGATGAGCGAGGGGACATAACCGGCGTTGTGTACGCGATTTACGTGGATCCCGACCATCTTGGCAAAGGGATGGGAAAGCGTCTGATGATTGCCGGTCGCGCGGCACTTCGACGGCTCGGGCATCGCCGCGCCGAGCTTTGGGTCCTGGATTCAAACGAGCGGGCCCGTCGGTTCTACGCTGCGGACGGATGGAAGACAGATGGCTCGACCAAGGTCGAACACATGGGCGGTGCCGAGATCACCGAAGTTCGCTACGTGTGTGACCTTTGAGGAGGACGTTGATGGAACACACACCGGCAGAACGCATCACATGGGCCCGGGCGCCTGAGGAGAACTTCACGGGGCGGGTCTGGTTTGGGCCGCTGAGTCATGTCACCGAGGACGGGCTCAAGGCGAGCGGGGTGTATTTCGATCCGGCTGCCCGCACCGATTGGCATTCACACCCGGACGGGCAAGTGCTCTACGTGGCGAGTGGCGCCGGCCTCGTCCAGACCGAGGAGGGGGAGACGGTTGAGATCTCGGCGGGCGACGTGGTGTACGCCCCGCCAGGCGAACTTCACTGGCACGGTGCCGGGCCGGCCACGCCGATGATGCACCTGTCGCTGACGACCGGCGGCGAGACGCAATGGGAGCCCCGCAAGGTGAGCGATGAGGAGTATCGGCGCCGCTGAACCTCGGCTCGGAGACCACTCCGACCGGCGTTGCTTATCTGCAGATCGGTCCGGCCGACAGGCTTGTTGATGCTTCCGACAGACGAACCGCGCGTGGAGATTGATGCCGTAGCGCTCGAGAAGAGCGAACCCATCCGTCTACTAATTGTTGAGGACCGCGACGAAGATGCGTACCTCCTCAACACCCGCCTCCAGCGCGAGTACCCGGGCGTCTTCGAGACCCAGGTCGTCCGAACCGTCCAGAGCGCGCTCGCAGTGTTGGCCGAATTGCCATTCGACGCTGTCCTACTTGACCAGAACCTTCCAGACGGACTCGGGGTCATGTCGATCGCTCAGATCCGTGAAACTGCCGATCGAATCCCGGTCATCATGTTGACGGGCGTCGTCGACGAAATGCTTGAGTTCGAAGCGCTGATCCGCGGTGCCCAGGACTACCTTCCCAAATCCGAGGCCACTGGTCCCGTCGTACGTCGAGCGGTCCTGCACGCCATTGAACGCGAGCGGCTCCAGAAAGAACTCGATGCCGCCCGCGATGAGGCTCTCATCGCCCAGCAGCAAGTTTTTGCTCACATCTCCCACGAACTCCGCAGTCCGGTGGCGGCGATGTATCACTCTGCCACCAACCTGGCTGACGGACTGTTGGGAAAGACGACGACGGCTCAGGGGGAGGCCGCTCAGATCATCGTTTCGGGCGCCAAATCCCTCCGCCGCCTGGTTGATGATCTCCTTGACACCACTCGCATCGCCGAAGGCTCGTTGGTGGTTGAGCCAGAGCGCGTGCACCTCGACGCGATCGTTCGACAAGAGCGAGACGGCATGCGGTCGAGGTGGAACAACGGGCTGGTCTCCATCGAAGGAGTTACCGCCCGAGATCTGCCGGCGGTGTTCGCTGATCCGGTTCGCCTTCGTCAGGTGGTGGCCAACCTCCTCCACAACGCGGCCACCCACGCGCCGGGCGCCAACGTAACGGTGGAGGCGCACTGGGACCCGACCACCGCGGGCCAGGTTCTCCTGTCGATTCGCGACGATGGGCCGGGCATACCTCCCTATCTGCTGGAGCGAGTGTTCGAACGAATGTATAGGGGCGATCCGGAGACCCCTGGTCTCGGACTGGGTCTCTACCTCGCCCGCGATCTGATCGAACGTATGGGCGGCCGCATATGGGCCGAGAAGAACGGTCAAAAGGGGTCCGTGTTCCACATCCGACTTCCGGTCCACCCGCTGGATGAGGTACTGATGCCGGTGCTCGGCCATCGGCGTTCCCAACCCGATACTGCGGCGGTGGTCATCGTTCGCTATCCGGTCGGCACAGGGGCCACGACGGTCGAGGTTGCCGCTGATACGCTTTCGGGCACGGTCCCGGATTCGATCGTTCTTGACGCCGGGCAAATTACCGGCAAGGACATCCTCGTCGCGATGGTGTTGACAGAGCGAGGCGGTGATGACATCGGGGACACTATCGGTCGGGTGCTTGGATTCGGTCGAGGAGAGGGCCAACAGCCCTCGATCGCGGTGGATGCGATCAAGATTCCTGCTCCGAAGCGTCGGGCGTTGAACGAACGGATCGACAAGGTCATTCGCGGTGTGCTTGGCGTGCTCCCCGATACTCTGGCCGAGCATCTTGGAGCCGAAGTCACCTGATGGGCCGTTCGGTGTTGATCGTCGATGACGACCCGGCGCTCACCGTTGGCGTCGCGGTCCGGCTCGAGGCGTCAGGGTATGACGTGCTCGCCGCCAACGACGTACCGTCCGGTGTGACCAAGGCTCGGTACGAGGGCCCAGACGTCATTCTTCTCGACCTCGGACTGCCGGGTGGAGGCGGGATGGTTGTGCTCGAGCAACTTCAGGCTGACCCGGAAACCAGAGACATTCCGATCATTGTGATGTCGGCCCGCCACAAATCGGAAGGCCAAGCAGCAGTGGAGGCCGGCGCAGACGTCTTCCTCCAGAAGCCGGTCGAGAACCGGCGCCTCCTGTACGCCTTGAACTCACTGATCGATGGCTAGGTGCTGTTGCCCCGTGGATGGTCAGCCATTGATGGCCGGGATGACCTGGTCGCCATAGGCGCGCAGGGTGGCCTCTTCATCATCGTGCATCAGGTAGATTCCGAACTGGTCGACGCCTAGACCTTTCAGCTGGGTGAGTTTGGCAATGTGGTCCTCGGCGGATCCGAGCACGCAAAATCGATCGACGATCTCGTCGGGGACGAAATCCGTGGACGGGTTGCCGGCCTTGCCATGGTGGGCGTAGTCATAGCCCTCACGAGCCGCGATGTAGTCGGCCAACACCTTCGGAATCTTGGAAGTGTCATCGCTCCCGTAGCGCTTGACCATGTCATGCACGTGATTGCCCACCATGCCGCCGAACCAGCGAAGTTGCTCGCGCTGGTGGGCGATGTCGTCACCCACGTAGTCAGGAGCCACCACGCAGATGCTGATGTCGTCTGGTTTGCGGCCCTCGTCCACGGCCGCGGCGCGCACCGCAGCCATCGTCCATTCGAGGATCTGGGGATCGGCGAGCTGGAGGATGAAACCGTCCGCGTGGCGACCCACCGTATCCAGCGCTTTTGGCCCGTACCCTGCCCCCCACATCGGCAGGTCCCATCCGCCCTCTGGGATCCAGGGGAATTTGACAGGGGTGCCGTTCAAATCGACCTCCTGGCCGGCCACCAGTTCCTTGATGACCTTCATCGATTTGGCCATGTTTGCAAGGGTGTAGGGCTTCTTGCCAATCACCCGCAGCGCCGAGTCGCCCCGACCCATCCCACAGATGGGGCGGGGTCCGAACATGTCGTTGAGTGTGGCGAACAGCGAGGCGAGCACGGTCCAGTCTCGGGTGCCTGGATTGGTGACCATCGGGCCGACGATCATTCTTTCGGTCTGGGCGAGTATCTGCGAGTAGATGACGAACGGCTCCTGCCAGAGTACGTGCGAGTCGAAGGTCCACGCGTACGAAAACCCGTTCGCCTCACCGAGTTTGGCCAACTCGATCACCCGCCGCGCCGGCGGATCCGTCTGCAACACAACCCCAAAGTCCATATGGAACCCTTCCTTAGGCTCTAGTGCGGATATATCCGCACTAGAGCCGAACGTTCAGTAGTTGGAGGTTACGCTGTCAGGCGGGAATGCAGAGCCGATCGCACTTGGGCGACCGTCTCGCGCGGACGCCGAGTCACGTCTTCCCAAGTGAACCGGAGCACAATCCAGCCGTCCAACTGGGCAAGGTTGTCGCGCCGTCGATCGCGCTGGAAGGACTCTGCTGTCGAGTGCCACTGCCGCCCATCAAGTTCGACGATCAGGCGAGCGATCGGATAGGCCAGATCTACTCGACCGGAGGTGTCGGTTCGCCAAGGCAGATCGAATTGCAACACCGGAGACGGGAGGCCGGCTTGGTTGAGGAGAGCGATCGCCTTCCGCTCGAGTTCGCTCTCTGGGGCGACCAGCTGCACGGACAACTCGGTGACGAGCATACGTATGGAAGCGGTACCGGGTCTCCCTCGCCTGCCGATTCGAGTCAAAACCAGTCCGAGGTCCTCGGGCCCGAGTTTCCTTCTTGTGAGGGCGTCGTCAGTGACTCTCCGGAGTTCCGATAGGGACTTGTCGCGGGCAAGGTCGAAGATCGTTCTTGCTACGGTCGTAGTGGGGAGGCCGTCGACGGTTGTGATGTGCTCGAGAAAGAGGTCGGTTGACTCATGGACGACAACTGCGCCAAACCGGTTCGAAAGTCGGTGCGGAATCGTGACTGTTGGGGGACCTTTCTTGCAGCGTAAGTCGTGTAGGTCGGCGGCGGACTCGTGGGAAATCACAGCCGGCAAGGCTGCGACGGCGGCGGCCAGGAGAGCGTCCTTCGATGGGAGGCCGAATAATTGGTACGTCCCATGACCGAGCCGCGACCAAGCTCCCATGGCGATCCTTTGTCGGATGATGTCGTCGGTCAATCCGCAAGCGAGGGCTTGGGCCCGCGAAATGACACCACGTTGACGCTGAGCGATCTTTCTGGCCTGGCTTTCGGATGATTCCATCCAGCAAACGTCGCGCCTGGGTGTGACAAGAAACTGTCAGCGGCAACTTTCGGCTCGGCTGCGGATTTATCCGCAGCCGAGCCTAAGGAACGCCTCGGCGGACCCCTAGCCGTGTTGGGGGAAGCCGAGGTCGACGCCGCGGTGGATTGGGTCTGGCCAGCGGGAGATGATCACCTTTTGGCGGGTGTAGAAGTGCACGCCTTCCGGTCCGTAGATCGGGTGGTCGCCGAAAATCGACGCCTTCCAACCGCCGAACGAGTAGAAGGCGAGCGGCACCGGAATCGGCACGTTGATGCCGACCATGCCGACCTCGATCTCATTCTGGAACTTGCGGGCCGCGCCGCCGTCGTTGGTGAATACTGCCGTTCCGTTTCCGTACGGGTTGGCGTTGATCAGATTGATCGCGTCCTCATAGCGCTCGAGGCGTGTCACCGACAGTACTGGGCCGAAGATCTCGTCGGTATAGATCGACATTTCCGGTTTCACGTTATCGAACAAGGTTGGGCCAAAGAAGAAGCCGTCCGCATGGCCCTCAACGGCAATCCCGCGACCGTCTGCCACCAACGTGGCGCCCTCCCGCTCGCCGGCGTCGACATATCCAGACACCTTGTCGCGGTGCTGGGCGGTGATCAGCGGGCCCATCTGGGACCCTTCTGCCATACCGGGCCCGACCTCGAGCGCGTCCATTCGTTCCTGGACTTTGGGTATCAACCTGTCTGCGGCATCGCCGACGGTGACCACAACCGAGATCGCCATGCAACGTTCCCCGGCCGAGCCAAATCCCGCCGAGACCGCTGCGTCCGCGGCAAGATCCATGTCTGCATCCGGCAAGACGACCATGTGGTTCTTGGCGCCGCCGAGCGCTTGCACCCGTTTGCCCGCTTTGGCTCCGTTCTCATGGATGTACTGGGCGATAGGCGTCGACCCCACGAAGCTGATCGCTGCAACGTCTGGATGCTCGATCAGCGCATCCACTGCCACCTTGTCGCCGTGCACGATATTGAACACCCCGTCCGGCAATCCGGCCTTCTGGAACAGCTCGGCGCAGAACTGCGACGGTGATGGGTCTTTCTCAGATGGCTTGAGGACGAAAGTGTTCCCGGTTGCGATGGCGACCGGGTACATCCACATCGGGACCATCGCCGGGAAGTTGAACGGGGTGATTCCGACTACGACTCCGATTGGTTGGCGGATCGTATAGGTGTCCACCCCTGTTGATACCTGTTCGGAGAACTCACCCTTGACGAGGTGGGCGATGTTGGTGACGAACTCGATCACCTCCAGACCCCGCTGTACCTCGCCGAGCGCGTCGTCGATCGTTTTGCCGTGTTCGGCCGTGAGCAGCTTGGCGATGTCGAGCTTGTGATTCAGCACGAGTTCCCGGAAGGCGAACATGATGTTCTGGCGGCGAGTGAGGGGCGAATGTCGCCAAGTGTCAAACGCTTCGCGGGCTGCGCTCACCGCGCTGTCGACGTCGGCTACAGAGGCTAGAGCCACCTCACTCGTCTGCTGACCCGTGGCAGGGTTGTAGATGGGTCCTCGCCGCTGGGAATCGCCAGGCACGAACTGGCCGTTGATCCAATGGTTGATCTGCTGCATGTGTCGTCTCACTCGTTTGGAGTTGGTTCGAATGCGTACTTGGCGCTCGTACGGTCGTTATAAGCGACCAGGGAACCCAGGGTACAACCCTGGGTTCGGTTCATCGCACCTGATTGAACCGGCCGATATTGACAAGCTACCTATCTATCTAATGGCCAGGGCTCCGCTGAGGGGAGGTCGCCAGTCAAGTGAGTCACTCGACGCTATTTGAGCATCCAGGCCGGCTGCCACGTCTGTGGGGAAATCGGCGGTTCGCCTCGTCTCCAGCGAGACGTGCGCCGTCAGGAACTCAAGTGTGTTTGCCAACCTCCCTGCATGGAGATCGAGGAGATACCACTGGCCGTGGATGACCTTGTTGGTTCGAGCAAACGTCCTGGCATGGACGGCGATTGGTGCGCCGATCATCACCTCGTTGAGATAAACGATGTGATGTTCGAGGTCGAAGACGCTGAGTTGCCGCTCGGCTATGTAGCTGCCGCCCATTCCGATCAGGTCCATGAACGGGAGGGCCGCCTCGTCGTGAAGGCACAGATATCCCGTCACGTTCATGTGGCCGTTGTAGTCCTCGTATTCCTTAGGGACTTCCCTCGCCAACAGGAGGGGAAGTGCCATGAGGTCATCGAACGTCGGCGCACGGCCACTCAGTTCTTCCGTCACGGGCACCAGTGACTCAGATCAGGTTCTGGTTGGTGCCTCGCTTGAGATACCGGCCGTCGCCCTTGGCTCCGTGGTACTGACCGTTGTTGATCAGCACCTTGCCCCTGGACAGAACCGTCTCGATTTTGCCGGTGGTCTCCTTGCCCTCGTAGCAGGAGTAGTCGACGTCCATGTGGTAGACACCGACCCCCATCGTCTTGGTGGCGTCCGGGTCAAATATCACGATGTCTGCGTCCGATCCGATCGCTATCGTGCCCTTCTGCGGGTAGAGTCCGAACATCTTGGCCGGAGCTGTCGCGGTGACCTCGACGTAGCGGTTCAGGTTCAGGTTGGACTCTGCAACGGCACCGTGGTAGATCAGTTCCATGCGTTCCTCGACGCCGGGCAGACCGTTGGGGATGGCCGTGAAGTCGCCCTCGCCCAGCCGCTTCTGCGTGCCGAGCGTCGGATGGTCGTTCATGCAGAACGGGCAGTGGTCGGTGGAAACGACCTGGAGGTCATTCGTGGCGAGGGCTTTCCAAAGTTCGGCCTGGTGACCCTCCTCCCAGTTGCGGACCGGGGTCGAACAGACATATTTGGCGCCCTCGAAGCCGGGTTCGGACAGATTGTTCCAACCGAGGAACAGGTACTGTGGGCAGGTCTCGCCGAACACATTTGCACCACGGTCACGAGCCAGGGCCACTTCGGCGACCGCTTCCTTGGCGGACATGTGGACGACGTAGAGGGGAGCGCCCGCCAATTCCGCGTACGAGATCGCCCGATGGGTGGCTTCGGATTCCGTGACCGGTGGCCTGGTGGTGGAGTGGTAGATCGGATCGGTCTGTCCCTTGGCTATGGCTTGTTCGCGCAGCACGTCGATCACGATGCCGTTCTCCGCGTGCATCATTATCGTGCTGCCGTTCTCGGCGGCCTTTTGCATCGCCATGAAGATCTGACCGTCTGTCGAGTAGAGAACCCCCGGGTAGGCCATGAACAGCTTGAAGCTCGTGACGCCTTCGCCCATGAGCACGTCCATCTCTTTGAGGGACTGCTCGTTCACATCTGACACGATCATGTGGAATCCGTAGTCGATGGCGCAATTGCCTTCGGCCTTCTCCATCCAGGTTTCGTATCCGCTCATCATCGGCTCGCCGATGGTCTGTACTGCAAAGTCGACGAGGGTGGTCGTGCCACCCCAGGCCGCGGCCCTGGTCCCGGATTCGAAGCTGTCGGACGCAGACGTCCCACCGAACGGCAGCTCCATGTGGGTGTGCACGTCCACCCCGCCCGGCATCACCAACTTGCCCGATGCATCGATCTCGGTGTCTGCGTTGAGTCCGCTCAACGATCCGGGGGCGAAGATGGCCACCACCTTCTCGCCATCGATGAGCACATCTGCGGTCATCATTTCGGTAGCGGTGACGACTGTCCCGTTCTTGATCAGAGTCGCTGCCATGAGCTTCCTCTTTCTCTCGGTGCTCAGTCCTCGATGGCGCGCTGCATCGCGTTGTGCAGCTTTTCGAGTCCTTCGTCTGCTTCTTCGCTCGTGATCGACAGGGGAGGGGCGATCCGCAGCACGTTGCCGTGGATGCCCCCCTTGCCGATCAGCAATCCTTGCGACTTCGCCTCTTCCATCACCTTGCCGGTGGTCGGAGAGTCAGGGTTCTTGCTGCCAGGCTCGACGAACTCGACGCCGATCATCAGCCCCTTGCCCCTCACCTCGCCGATATTCGGCATCTCCTCGGCGATGCAGATCGGAAGAGCGTCGTGTAGGGAAAGAGTGTAGATCTCGGTGGTCGCCGTATCATTAAA
>CALCCX010000299.1 GCA_937900165.1 uncultured Acidimicrobiia bacterium
TTTTTTTTTGTTTGATTTTTTTTTTTTAAGGATACGGCGACCACCGAGATCTACCCTCTTTCCCTACACGACGCTCTTCCGATCTCCAGTGGTGGCATGGTGATAGTCGGTCGGCCGTTGGCCTTGGAGCCGGTTGGTGGCTTCGAACACGAGCATGTGTTTTCCCTTTCCCAGTGTCGTCAGTCGCGACTATACGGAGGGCCTGTGACACTCTCGCCAGGCAGGGGAGTGGCAGCTGGCGCGAGGTTGGCTGCCAGCGGTGTGGCATGCTCGCTGCATGGACCCGACAGTCCGCCAGGAGGTCTACGATACGTACTGGAAGTTCGCCGCAGAGCGGCAGTCCATCTTTCATCGCCGGGCAAAGGGCGAAGGATCCCCCTGGACCGGCGACCCGATTCTCGGTCGGTTCAAATTCTGCAACACGTTCCGTGCATCGGATCGCGTATCCCAGTACCTGAACCGCGACGTCATCTACGCACCCCAGGCAGAGGAGTACTCCGCCGAGGACACGTTCCTGCGAATCACGCTCTTCCGGCTGTTCTCCAAGGAGACGACCTGGGACCTCCTCGAGGACGCGACCGGCGGGCGTCGCACTGTCGACATTCGACACTGAACGCCTCGCCGCCCTGCTCGCATCCGCGAAGTCGACCGGTCCGATTTACACAGCGGCGTTCATCCTGTGCGCAGCGAACCCGTACGGGTACAGCTCGAAGCATCAGAACCATCTGGAGCTGGTCCGACGCATGTACTCTCCCGGCGGCATCGGCGGTGACCTTGCCCGCGCCGGTTCGCTGCGACAGGTGTACGAGCTGTTGCTGTCGTGGCCGATGTTCGGCCCGTTTCTCGCGTACCAGATCGCCGTAGACCTGAACTACAGCGAACACCTGAACTTCTCCGAAGATGAGTTCACCGTCCCCGGTCCCGGGGTGGTTCGCGGACTCCAGAAGGTGTTCAGCGACTTCGGCCGCAACCGGCCTGAGACTCTCATCCGACGGATGGTCGACAGCCAGGAGACAGAGTTCGAACACCTCGGACTGAGATTCCAGGACCTGTTCGGCCGACGCCTGCACGCGATCGACTGCCAGGGCCTGTTCTGCGAGACGGACAAGTACTCTCGGGTAGCGTTCCCTGAGTTGAAGAGCAACCGGCAACGGATCAAGCAGGCCCATAAGCCCAGCACTCTTCCGCTGCCACTGTTCTACCCACCGAAATGGGGGCTGAACGGTCGCCTTCCAACTCAGCCTGCTTCCCGGCCGGCAACTTTCGAACGACTGACGCAGGTGAGGCTCGAAGTCGCCGGACGGCGAGCCGAACAACCAGCATGACCGACCCGTTCACCGCTGAGCTGATCGACGCCACCGTCGAAGCTGCCGTCTGTAAGGGTGCGCCAACGGCTATCTGTGGATAACGCGTGGGCGGTTGTTCGTTGACGCTCGCCAGGCTGGTGTGACGCTCGAGAGCTGGTGCGGCCTCGGCTTTGATGGGCTTAGCGTTTTCGACATCGTCGCCGTGATCGGTGACGATGGCAGGGGCTGAAGCCGTCGGGTACGTTTGGCCATGTGATAACCGAGGGGGCGGCGATGCCGGGTTGGCAGCGGGCACGGATCATTCCAGTGTCGGGAATTGGGAGCGAGCGAGAAGCAGAGCAGCGGGCGACGTCGGCCCTGTTGGCGGTGTTGGGCATCGTTCGGCCGTTCTCGCAAGCCATTCTTTCGCCGATGGGAGCGTCTCGGGCAGGACGAGCTGTTGTGGAGACATTCATCGAGCCAACGTTCAAAGACGACTCTGGCAAGGTGGTTCGGCCCGACGGGCTGATTCAGGTCGCATTCGGTAGGAAACCGCCGTTCGTTGCCCTTGTCGAGGTGAAAACGGGACAGGCGAAGCTCGCCGCTGACCAGATCAACGCGTATTGGGACATCGCCCGTCGCGAAGGTTTCGATGCCGTGGTCACGATTTCGAACGAGATCGCTCCCTCGTTTGGTGTGCATCCGACAGAGGGTTTGAAGGTGAGATCGAACTCCAAGGTGGCGGTGCATCACCTGAGTTGGACTCGCGTCTTGTCGCTCGCAGTCACTGAGAAGACACATCGCGGAATCGATGACCCAGAACAGGACTGGATCCTGGGCGAGCTAGTCCGATATCTCGAGCATGACGCGTCCGGAGCGTTGGGCTTCGATGATATGGGCGCCAACTGGGTCGAGGTCCGCGATGGCGCCCGCAACGGAACGCTCAACTCGAGGTCGGACGCCGTGACCGATGTAGCGCTGCGGTGGGATCAGCTCCTGAGTTTCATTTCCCTGCGGCTGGGAGCTGATATCGGTGAGGATGTCGTTGAGGTTTTGTCTCGGGCCGAGCAGCACGACCCGAGGCTGCGACCCAGGCTGTTCGCTGAGTCGTTGTGTCGTGACGGGACTCTGAGCGGCACACTGCGCGTGCCGAATACGGTCGGCGATGTCCACATCACTGTCGACCTCAAGGCGCGTCAGAACATCGTGTCCGTCGATGTGGGCGCGCCGAGCGACAAGGGTGCCAAGGGTCGAATCAGTTGGCTTGTTCGTCAGCTCCGCGATGCCCCCGGCGCCCTTGTGGTGGAGCCGTACCCCAAAGGAGGGCAGACCGGCATCGCGGGCCCGATGGAAGCTATTGCCGAGGACCCGTCGCTTCTGTTACGTGAGGACAAGAAGGACCCGCACCGGTTCCGTGTCATTGGTCGCAGCGAGCTCGGACAGAACCGACGATCGGGCAAGAGCCCCGGCTTTGTCCAGTCGGTCATCAACTCGATCGAGAGCTTCTACGGCGACGTGCTTCAGGACATGACCGCCTACCAACCCAAGGCGCCGCAGCTAAAATCGGTAGTTCCGGAGGACCCCGGACCCGAGCTCCCCTCCGTCCCACTCGTTGCAGCAGCCCCTTCGCCAAACCCGGAACGGCGAGCGATCCCTCTGCCTCCCCCCGGCTCGACTTGGCACGTCTGACCTCGACCGAAGCCATGGACGCGCCACATGGTGACGACAATGATCCGTTTGGACCGCTCCCGGGTGATTTCGCGATTCTCACGTTCGACGAACTCCCGCCATGGCATCACCCATTCAAATGCGAGGCGTTTCGGAGCTGGTGCGACGCCCTTGATGACGGGATCGGCACGACCGAACGGTTGGAGGCGTTTGGGCGGTTTAGATCGGAAGAGCACACGTCTGAACTCCAGTCACACTGATATATCTCGTATGCCGTCTTCTGCTTGAAAAAAAAAAAAATATATATTATGTAAA
>CALCCX010000300.1 GCA_937900165.1 uncultured Acidimicrobiia bacterium
TTGCTACCGCGGCCCCCGGGACTCACACTCTTTCCCCACACGCCGCTCTTCCGATCTGAGTCCGACCCGTGGATGGACTCCAAAACGGTGCTGCTCATCCACAACCGCCACTCCGAGTTTGGCAAAATGAACGCCGTCTTGGATGAGGGCGTGGGTACCAATCAGGAGATCGATCTCGCCCGCCTCCACCCACGCCAGGAGCTCCTGGCGGGTGGTCTCTCCCCTGCCCCTGAAGTTGACCTCGGCGGAATTGCCGGTGAGCAGGCCAATCCGGATCTGGGGACGGTCGGGGTCATCGTCTTCGTCTTTCACATTGTCGAAAAGCGATACCGCCGCCGAGCGACCTGCCTCAAGCCCCGGCGCCATACCGGCCGAAACAATCAGGTCGCCGATACTCAGAAAATGTTGCTCAGCCAGTACCTCGGTCGGCGCCATCACCGCCCCTTGGAAACCACCCTGGACACCGGTGAGCAGCGTGGCGACCGCCACGACCGTCTTTCCGGACCCCACTTCGCCGTGCAGTAGCCTGTGCATCGGGTGGCCGGCGCTCAGATCTTTGCGAATCTCGCCGATCGACCGCCGCTGGGCTCCGGTCAATTCGTACGGCAGACCGTTGACAAAACGATCGACCAGGAGGCCATCCAGATCGTGGGCAACACCGATCTCGTTTTCTTCGTTGCGCGCCTTGTTGAGGGCCAACGCGACCTGGAGTCTGAAAAACTCGTCAAAAACCAATCGGCGGCGCGCGGGAGCCAGATCGACCATCGACTCGGGAAAATGCACCGTACCGATGGCCTGGTCTCGCTCGGTCAGATCGAGTCGTTCGCGCATGTCGATGGGTAGCGGATCTTCGATCGGCCGGGAACGCCCCAGCGCGTTGTGAATCGCCCTCCTGAGGTATCCGGGTGAGGCGGCGCCAACTCCTGGATGGATGGGAACGATCCGTCCGGTGATCAGGCTCTCGGTGGTCGAACGCAGTACGTCTACCACTGGAGACTTCATCTGAAGCCGCCCTCTGAAGCGCTCTACCTTGCCGGACAGCGCCACCTCTGCGCCTTGGCTGAGCTGGCGGGCTCGAAACGCCTGGTTGAACCACACGGAGTGCAGAGATGCGGTCCCATCGGAGATCTCCGCGTCGACTATGACCATGCGGCCTTTGACTCGCCGGCTCGACACCTTCTGCACTGTCCCGATCACAGTGACCTCTTCGCCGACCGGAACCTCTTTCAGTGCCACCTGGGTGGAACGGTCGATGTAGCGCCTCGGCGCATGAAGCAGCAGATCGGCGACGGTCTCGACCCCGGCGTCAGCCAGGTCAGAGCCCCGTTTTCCGCTCAGTCCCTTGACCTCCTTGACCGCAATGCTCGACAGGTACGCGAGCGATCGGCCGCTCACCTGGGTGCCGACAGAACGGGATGAAAAAGCCTATGGAGCCTCCGCAAAACCGACAAGAGATGCTCAGCCGTGAGGACCATGAACCAAGGATAGGGCCGGGTGGGGTGGCGACGCACTAACCTGCCAATGATGGAAGACGAAGCAGCAGTTCAGGGGGTTGTCAAGATCTATGACCCGAACACCGGTGCCGGCATAGTCGTGCTCGACGACGATCGTTCAGAGGTGTACCTGCGTCCGGGGTCTCTCAAGGGCAGTATCTTCCGGCTGCTCCGCCAAGGCCAGCGGATCATATTCCAGACCGAAGAATCTGACGGCCACCGGTTCGTGCACACGGTCACTGTTGGATCGGACGGGCGCTGAGGCTTTGCCCATACCCGCTCCCCACCGCTCGGATGCGCTCGTTATAGTCGGAGCCAGACACCACAGGAGGGAGTGGATTCGTGGTTGAGGCCTACGTGCTGATCCAGACCGAGGTGGGCAAAGCTGCCCAGGTCGCCCAAGAAGTCCGCAACATAGGCGGAGTGGATTCCGCAGACGATGTCACCGGCCCGTACGACGTCATCATCAAGGCAGCCGCCCCAGACGTCGACCAACTGGGCAAACTCGTCGTAGCCAAGATCCAAGCCATCGACGGCATAACCCGAACCCTCACCTGCCCGGTAGTAAACCTGTAGTAGCCCACAAAACGGCCCTTGTGGTGGCGGCGCTAGCCGACCAGTTTTCTCATCCGCTGACGGTCTGCGGGTGGCAGTTGCTTGTCTACCTGGCGCCAGGCGAGTCCTGCGTTGAATGCTGTGACAAAACGGGCCCTGCCCGGGTCTTCGGTAATCTGAGGCTCACCGAGCGCCTCGGCGAACCAAGCTGAGACCCGCTGCCACCTCCACATGCGCTGCCGTTTCCGGAAGTGAGTCGCCGGAACAGGAAATCCACCCGGGCCGCGTTCGCCGCTGATCAGTAGCCGAATGCTCTCTCGGGTGCGGCCAGTGCGGTCGCCGATTTCCGACATCGACACCAAATCGTCTGGTTCGAGATGAACCACCCGCGCCTCAGGCACTGCTCGCTCGATTGCCTCGACGGCCTCGAACACGGCGTCAGCCAGAGATTCTGCCTCCCGATCGAAGTCCAGAAACTGGACCCCGGCTACCCGTCCGATGGTCGCGTCGTCACAGCCTGCGTCGAACAACGCGTCCGCGTATGAGCCGTCCTGGAGATCCGGTCCTTCAACGATCAGCGTGAACTCGTTGGTCATCATGTCTCGCCTTCTTCAGCATGCGGACATCGCCGCACAGCCCGTCCTAGTTGTTTGGCGTGATCGCCAGTATTCCTGGGTGTCGACCACACCGAAATCTGGCATCCTCCGCGAGACGATTCAGGACATCGCATCACACCCCAACGGTGACCCGAACCCGTCGCGTCGACCTGCCACCCTGCCTCCTCTGCAGCGGAAAGCGCATCCTGGACTTCCTTTTTCGGATGGCGCCGCCTTGGCATGTTGACAAACTACAACATAATGTTGGCGTTTGTCAACGCCTCTTTCGACAGATCACGGTCCTGACCCGAGACCCGCTCGATAGGCGTCTAGAAGATCGTCGAAGTGTGCGTCGCTGGCGACGTCAGGCGGTTCGGAGCCGGCCAGGTGAGTCGCGAGGCGGTCCAGGTGCCAGTGCCAGCCTGCTGCGAACTCTGGAACCGTCGGATCAGGCAAGATGTGGTCGAAGGTCAAGATAGTGCCACCGTCTCCATCACTGGTCAGTTCGTAGCGCACTCGCCAAGGCATTTCGGTGTCGGCGGCCCACTCGTACTCGAGCACTGACGGTTCATCCCATTCCAGCACAGTGCCCTCGGACACTCCGCCCTCACCAAGATCGAATCGCAGAGTGCCGCCACTTCGAGGCTCAAAATCTCCTGGAAACGCCCAACGGGCCATCCGGTCCGGTTCAGTGATGGCGGACCAGACTTCCGAAGGGGAGGCCGTAAAGTGGCGAATGAACCTTACCGCTCTGTGGTCTCCGAGATCGACGATTCGACCTTTGTCGTTCATTTGTTCAGGCACTCTCGCTCCTATGTTGGTCTGGTGACCCGACGCCAGAGCTTTCGGGGGGAACTTGTCAGATCGGAAGAGCACACGTCTGAACTCCAGTCACACTGATATATCTCGTATGCCGTCTTCTGCTTGAAAAAAAAAACAATTAATCTTTTCTTCTTTTTTTCTTTCCTTTCTTTTTAAGTCCCGAACACGTCGCACCATTCACTCATATGCTGCACACGCTGTCTTTAATGCTCACAC
>CALCCX010000301.1 GCA_937900165.1 uncultured Acidimicrobiia bacterium
CGCCGCTCTTCAGATCTCGTAACACATGTGGGTGGTGCGTACTCGGCGGGTCCGAACTCTGGCAGACGGTCGTCCTCCGCTCTGGGCTCGCGGGTCGGAAGCCGAAGGCCACTGGCAGCGCCTAATTCGATCGAAACGGTCGCCGCCACCGGAGACGGCCAGGCGAGCGGCCAGTTCGTGGTGGCAACTGCCAGTTGCCAGCGATGGCCGACGGGAAGAGAATGAGCGGCCGCGTCCAGCCGGATCGTCACGTCAAACGGCTCGCCGGGAACCAAGGGCTCCGGCATCTCATGGGAGTTACGGTGAGTGAGGTTCAACTGGCCTCTGCTGACGAGCAGCGACAACCCATCTGGGGCCAGGTCACACAAACGCACAGCGATCAACGCGTCCGGTTGATCGCCACGGATCCGCAGATCGACCTGCGGGAACCCCAGTATTTCCACCGCCTCCGCCACCGGGTCACTGGTAAAGGTCAGCGACCGCTCGTCTTCGATGCGCTGGTCGGCCGGCTGGGTTCCGGGCTCGCCCGATCCCCACCACTCTCCCGCCAACATGCCATGAAGCTGCGGAGTGGCGCATTCGATATGTCCGGTACCCGGGTACGAACTCAGGCGGTCGCCATCAAGGAATAGCGCCTCCTCCACGACATGACCCGCCGGAGGAGGCCAGGCAGCTTCGGCGATCCAGCGACCGGCCCGCTCGATGTAGTGGTCGGCGGGCACCACGCTGTCCTGCATCCAGACGCGCATTCGAGACTCATGGTCGATGCCGTTTTCAACCCCTTTCAGCCACCGATCCCACCAGCGCAGGCAATGTTGTAGGAAGCCGATGTTTGGTCCCGGTTGACCAAACTCCGGATAATTGTGCGACCAGGGTCCAACCAGTCCCCAGACCCGATTCGGCATGCCTTCCACCGCATCGAACGGAGCGTTCCTGTACCCGTCGGCAAATCCGGCCACGACGAGGGCGGGCACCGTGACCGCCGAATAGTCCTCGCAGACCGACCCTTGCCGCCAGAACTCGTCGCGAGTCTGGTGCGACAGCCAGTCCTCGATGAACGCAGGAGTCGCCTCCAGCCGATCCAGCCACAGCTCACGCCATCCCTCGCCGACGATCCGCGGCGTCGGGGGCAGACCGTTGCGGTACAACATGGAAGTGGCCCACGGCAGCATCTCCGAACCGATCACACACCCTCCGTTGTAGTGGGCATCTGCTCCGTACCGGTCGACCGTGCTGGCAACGGACACAATCGCCTTGAGTGCCGGTGGCTGAAGAGCCGCGACCTGCAAGGCATTGAATCCGCCCCAGGAGATCCCCCACATGCCTACGTTTCCGTCGCACCATCGCTGGTCGGCGATCCAGGCGATCACTTCAACGCCGTCAGCCAGTTCTTGTTCGAGGTATTCGCCCTCGAGCACGCCGTCTGAGTCGCCTGTCCCCCGAAGGTCGGTTCGGACACACGCGTAGCCGTGGCCTGCGAGATATTGCATCTGCACCTCGTCCCGCCAAAGCGTCATGTCGTCCTTGCGGTACGGAAGATGCTCCAGCACCGCGGCTACCTGGCCATCGGTTCGAGGAATCCACGCCCGCGCCGAGATGGTCTCGCCACTGTTGAGCTTGATCGGCATGTGCTCAACGACGTCCACATCAAAGGGGAACTCTGTCCGGGTCTGAGTCATCTCGGTCATGCTACGGAATCACCGTCGACGAAAGAATGATCCCGCACGGATTCAATGCCTTCCTGCCGAGCACCGGCTCGCTACCGTCCCACTGTGCCCGACCGTGACAAATACATCGACTTTCTCCGTTCGATGTCCCTGGTCGTGGTGGTTATCTGGCATTGGGTGTTCACGATCCTGATCGTCTCGGCCGAAACAGTGACGCCGTCGAATCCGATCGGATTTACGCGAGGGCTGTGGGTGGCCACCTGGGTGTTGCAGGTCATGCCGGTGTTCTTCTTTGTCGGCGGATTCGGACACCGACTGGCGTTCGACAACTACACCAAGGGCACCTCCCGCCGGTTCCTCAAGCGGCGAATCCGGCGCCTGCTCGGACCCGCATTTGGGGTCATCGCCCTATGGGTGGCGATCGGGTTCATCGTGCAGTCAACCATCGATCCTCCCTGGATCTGGGACGCGGTGATCCTGATCCTCTCACCCTTGTGGTTCATCGCGGTCTACGTCGTTCTGGTGCTAATCGCCCCGGTCGCCATCCGGGCACACTGGAAATGGGGAGAGCTCGTCCCGGTCTGGCTGCTGGGCCTCGCCGCCGTGCTCGACGTGCTGCGCTTTTCCCACCAACAAGGCTGGGCCGCCTGGGTCAACTTTCTCGTCATCTGGGGACTCGCCCACCAACTTGGCTTCTTCTACGACCGGTTCATCTCAGCTCCTGAGCGCACCGGCTGGATGCTCATGTGGAGCGGCTTTTTCGCTCTCGTCGCCCTGACCAACATGGGTTTCTACCCCCGCTCCCAAGTCGGCGTCCCCGGCGAACGATTCTCCAACATGGGCCCACCCACCCTCACCATCGTCGCTCTCACCTTCCTGCAAATCGGCTTGGTGATCATCATCCGCCCCTGGGTCATGGACAAACTCGACACCAACCAGCGATGGCAGAAGGCCTTCGCATGGGTCAACGCCAATTCACTCCCCCTCTATCTCTTCCACACCACCGGAATGGCGATTGCCATAGTCGCCCTCTACTTGATCTTCCGCTACCTCCCACCAGGCGAAGCCAACCTCGAATGGTGGCTCACCCGCCCGCTCTGGCTGATTGCCCCCGCCCTCGCCACGCTCCCGATCCTCGCCCTCTACCACCGCACCTCGGGCCGCGAGAAGGTAGCGGCGCGATAGCGCCGGAGCCGAACGATGCAGCCTTGCGACGTCACCAACGGTTCGAGTTAACCTCCACCGCCATGGGAAACGAAGCTGCGTCCATCGCCGCCGTTGACAAGCCGGCGACCGTCGCCTCGCTCACCAACGACCTCGCAATTTTGGGAATCAACTCCGGCGATGTTGTCATGGTTCATGCTTCGATGTCGGCCCTCGGCTACGTCGCAGGCGGCGCCCAAGCGGTGGTCGAGGCGTTGTTGGGTGCAGTGGGAACCGACGGAACGATCGTGATGCCAGCCCAATCAGGTCACCTCAGCGACCCAGCGGGATGGCAGGCGCCACCGGTCCCGCCCGAATGGGTGCAAGTCATCCGGGATGAGACTCCGGCCTATGACCCGTACCTGACCCAGACCAGATTGATGGGCCAAGTCGTGGAGTGCTTCCGCCAACTTCGAGAGACCGAGCGCAGCCCCCACCCGCTGTACTCATTCGTTGCACACGGTCCGAAGGCAGACGCGATAGTCGGGACCCATCCATTGGATGCGGGTTTTGGCGAGGGCTCTCCGCTGGGGCGGCTCTACGAACTGGACGCCAGGGTGTTGCTCTTGGGCACGACCCACGCCAATAACACTTCGATGCACCTGGCCGAGTACCGAGCGAACTGGGCCGTAAAGGCCTCCACTCAACAGTCCGCCCCGGTCATGATCGATGGGATTCGGGAATGGACGACATGGACAGAATCGGCAACCTCGGCGGATGACTTCGCCCAGGCGGGCGAGGCCTTCGCCGAAACCGATCATCAGGTGACGGGTACGGTCGGCGCCGGCATCGCCACCCTGATGAGCCAGCGGGCCGTAGTCGATTTCGCGGTGACCTGGATGGAAGCCAACCGGCCGGATTCGCTGGCCGAGTAACGATCCGAAAGCTCGGCTCGAGGAGTTCTCCGTGTCCTCGGCATGTCCCTTAGCCTGGATCCACCGACTTAGGGAAGCGAGTCGCCCGGCGGGCTGCGCAGCTACAGAGAACCAGGGTTGTCTCGGCTTTCACTTTCTGTGAGACGGGCCAGGCGTGAGAAACCCTTGCCACGACTGGCGAGGCGGGCGAGGAGCCGATCCGTGCGGTGCATCTAGGCTTGGTGGCACCGGCCCAGAGAGGAAGGGGACCAGGTCGAACTTTGAACGTGCCACTTCCAATCGCAGTATGAATCAGATAATATGATTTCATGCCTGATGTGACAGCCACCGATGCGGCCAGACGGTTCTCCGATCTACTTGACGCGATTGAGCACGAGGGCAAGAGCTACACCATCGTTCGTCATGGAAAGGCCATAGCTCATCTCGAACCCATCGGTAGCGGCCGCGGTTCCGAGGTCAAAACGCTGCTTCGTAGCCACCGCCCAGACGGCGAGTGGTCGAATGATCTGTATGAGATCCGAGACCTGCTCGAGGTCGACGAGCGGCCGTGAGCCTTCTGCTCCTCGACACAACATTTCTCATCGACGCCGAGCGGGATGAAACCGGGCTGGATGACGTCATTTCAGACGAGGATGACGTCTCAATCGCAGCAGTGACCGTGGCGGAACTCCTGGTGGGGGTGAAGCTGGCGTCTACCAGGCACCGAGCACATCGAGAGAGCTACGTCGATGCGATCGTTTCGAGCATTCCGGTGATTGACTACGACACGGACGTTGCAGCTGATCACGCCGAACTTCTGGTGGCAGTGCGCAAGGCCGGACGACCTCGAGGCGCTCACGACCTCATCATTGCGGCTACCGCTCGAGCGACGAATCGCACAGTGGTGACTGCTGACCTGAACGCATTCGAGGATCTACCAGGAGTCAATACAGTCATCCACCCTGCCAATCCGTAGCGAGCCGGAGGTGACCCGCGTTCATCCGCTGTTGGGCCTCACCACCGCGACATCGGTCGCCAGGAAATCCTCGCCGGTGCCCAACACCGGACTCGCCGTTCCGATTGCCAGCGAATAGGTGAAGCAGTCTCCCAGGTTCAAGGCAGCGGGATGCCGGACCTTGCCGAAACGACGCCATCCATCAATTGCCCGATCGGCACCGGCTCGGTCGATTGGGACCACCTCGATATCACCATCACGCAGGAACCGGTCAACGATCCCCCGGCCGCCAGGACCAAGCCGGGCTTCAACGACAATCCCCAGCTCCACCAGCGTGGCCGCGCTCATCAGCCGCTGATCGGCTGCCTCCAACGCATCCGCCAGATCGCCGGCGCCTGGTTCGCCTAGCAGGCTCGCCACCACCGCGGAGGTGTCGACAGTCAGAGTCGTCACCGAGGCAAACCCTGGTCGTCGTACTGGATCAGGCCAGAGATCGGCCGTTGATCCTGCACAGGCAACGCCGCAACGTCATCGGCCAACCGTCCCAGGCGCTGGGCCAGGCCAACATCGCCGGCGCCACGTTCGCGCTGGAGACGCTCTTTGAGGGCGACGACTATTGCGGTGGTCAACGTCTCACCGGTGATGGCGGCAAGCTCGCGCGCGAGCCGATCTGCCTCTTCGCTCTTGATGCTCAGTGCCATGGCAGAAGTATGTACCATTAGCAGACAGGTATACCACCGAAGCAGGAGGCAGCTTGGCCAGCCAAGGCTCAGCGGCTCTGCATTGCGTTGACGGCGCTGATTACCGCTCGCAGGGAAGCGCTGAGGATCGAGTCATGTAGGCCGACACCCCAAACCGTGTCACGGTCGCCTGTGTCGATTTCGACGTAGGCGGCAGCACTCGTACCTGAACCCTGGCCAACCGCGTGTTCCACGTAGTCGATCAGCTTTCCGTCGAACAATTCCTCATCACGCAGTGCCTGAACCAGGGCGTCGATGGGACCATTGCCGGATCCGTTGATGGTCCGCTCCTCACCTCGCACCATCAGTCGGGCGGTGAGCTTGGTGCCGCCATCCGGACCACTGGAACTCTCCGTCTTGTGACTGAGCAGCTCAACGACCGGCTTGGGCGGTTCGACATATGTCGCCATGAACCGTCGCTGGATCTCGTACGACGTGATGTCGGTGCCGGACTCCTCGGTCACAACCTGGATCTTCTTCGAAAAGTCCACCTGGAGGGCCCTGGGCAGATCGAGGCCGTACTCATGCAACATGACGTAGGCGACCCCACCCTTGCCGGACTGGCTGTTGACCCTGATCACCGCCTCGTAGCTGCGACCGAGATGTTTCGGATCGATCGGCAGGTATGGCACGTCCCAAACCTCGTAGTCGCCGGCCAGCGTCGCGTCCTCGCTTGCGTTGTAGATGGCGGCCATGCCCTTCTTGATGGCGTTCTGATGGCTGCCGGAAAACGATGTATAGACCAGATCGCCTGCCCAAGGATGGCGTGCGGGGATCGGCAGGCGATTCGCGAACTCGACCACCCTGCGCATTTCGTCGATATCACCGATGTCGAGCTTCGGGTCGATGCCCTGAGTAAACAGGTTGAGGGCGATGTTGACCACGTCGAGGTTGCCTGTCCGTTCACCGTTGCCGAACAGGGTTCCTTCAACCCGGTCGGCGCCTGCCATCATCCCGAACTCGGCCGCCGCCACCCCAGTGCCGCGGTCATTGTGAGGATGAAGAGACAGCACGACCGAATCCCGGTCACGGATCGTGCGATGGAAACGCTCGATCAGATCGCCAGATCGGAAGAGCGTCGTGTAGGGAAAGAGTGTAGATCTCGGTGGTCGCCGTATCATTAAAAAAAAAAAGACAAAAAAACTGAAGAAAAGGAAAAGTAACAGCGTACTGGGCTAAGAGGCGAGAGCTGGAGCAA
>CALCCX010000302.1 GCA_937900165.1 uncultured Acidimicrobiia bacterium
TCGAGGATAACGGCAGCGGCGGGTTCTGAATCGAAGGACGCCATGCTCTGTTCATGCTCGGCGAAACCGGAGAGGCCTTCAGCGACCCGCCTCGCCTCGTTGGCAACACCCTGCTCTTCAGGCAGGGCGATGTCACCATCCGTATCGAATCGGCCCTCGCTCTGGCCGACGCCATCGAGATCGCCGAATCCCTCCGACCATACGACCGGTAGGAGCCTGGGGCAGGTCACATTTTCACACTTGTCGCGAACCATCTTGGACTGCGCGGTGTATTGAGGTCAGTCGAGTTTGGAGGATTGTTTGTTTCGTCGAATCAGTTTGCTTGCTGTGCTTGTCCTAGCCGTGTTCCCGATTGGTGGAGTGGCCCTGGCCGGAGGTGGGATGGGCATGGCCGGCGGCGAAGGCAAGGGTGTCACGAGCGTGACGATCTCGGGGCCGGGACTCGACAAGCCGATCGAGATGGCAGACGGCGTCAAAGGGAACCAGATCAGCGATCTCGCCAGATTCTTGGAGGCGACCGGATTCTCCGAACTCGTGTTTGGTTCGGACGGCGTCGGGCTGCCGACCGAAATCAAGCATGCTCCGGTGGGGCCGTCCTATTTGGTGACGGTGGACGGCATCGCCGAGATCCCGATGGAGGTCTACCCATACGCTGAGCACGGTCCCCTGGTCTATGTGGAGCCGGGGCTATACCCGGCAGATTATGGAGAGGGTTTCGGTGCTCGGGGTGGTTGGTTCAGTGCGGACCCCGAACTTTTCGAGATCATGGTCGGATTCGGTGTCCCGTTGGACACGAAGATCAAGGTCCCCGCGGCAGTCTCCAGCAAGCTCGAATCGAAGGAAGCCGCCGAGATCGTCTCGATCCCGGCAAAGTCACCGTTTGACCCAGGCCTCAAGACCCCGGCCAAACTGGGATCAGAGACTCCGGCCAATCTGATTGCGATCACCGAAACAGAGGTCCCTGGCTCTGGTCTGCCCTTGGGCCGTGTTTTGGTTGGGATTGGCTTGGTGTCGGTTGTTGCGGCGATTGCCTGGGTTGGGGTCAGACGCCCCCACCGCGCCGCCGCGGCGGGGTGATCTGAGCAGCCTTTGGATTGTCCAACGTCTAGGAACCTGCTCGACATCGTGTTAGCTCACCCTGACTACGAACGTCTCCGCGAACTTGTCGTGCCAGCCTTGGCGGCTTTGGTCCCAGGTGAGAGAAAAATAGATGAGGACCGGGCCAACCAAGCTGACCAGCGGCGTGAATACCAGCCAGAAGATCACGCCTGGAAGTGAAGGCAAGGCCCAACGTTTGAGCGCGCTACGCCACGCCGGATTCTCGTCACCTTCTGTCCTGACCACCTTGATACCCAGTGCGATCTTGCCCACGGTTTGGCCTCGTCTCGTGACCATCGCCGTTTCGTAGGCGGCCGCAATGAATAGGATCAGCAACAACCCTGTCAGCACCGCGAAAACCACAACGTCGACGTCGGCGGCGTCATCTGCGATGGAAATGGCGAACAGCGCCGCGGCAAGTATTGCCAGCGAAACTGCTGCCAACAGGATGCTGTCGATCAACCGGGCGCCGAACCTCTCCGCCGGAGCTGCGAGTTCGAACCGTCGGCCATCCTGAAGCGTTACCCACCTCGGCTCTTCCCCAGGGTTGGCCCCACTTCCTGGCTGTTTCGGGGCCACCGTTCTCCTCTGCTTGATCCGAGGTTAATTGGCGTCCGCGACCGTCATCGCTTGTCTATTTCTCGACGACGACGGTGCGAGCGAATTTGTCGTGCCAGCCTTGATTGCGTTCATCCCCAAACATCGAGAAAATAGACCACGATCGTCAACAGGGCAATGGGGAAGGCCACAAGTAGAAAGAGAAGGGGTACGAGCCAAGGTACCACCCAACGTTTGATTGACGCCCCCCAACCTGGACACTGGCCGTTGTCGGCTCGAACCACCTTGATGCCGACTGCCATCTTTCCAAAGGTTTGACCTCGTGACTTGACCATCGAGCCTTCGATGAACGCGGCCAAGACGAAGGTCACAAATACTGCCCCAATTGGCCAGAGAATGAACTCGCTGAGAGCCTCGAGGCCGGGAGCCTCGCTGGGAAAGATGAGTCCTAGATACAAGCCGAAAAAGGCCGCGACGGCTGATGCGAGTCCCAAGAGCAGACCATCGATCAAACGAGTGCCGAGTCTCGCCCCAGGGCCTGCGAGTTCTGCCCGCTTTCCGTCGCCCAGGATGACCCAGCCTGGCCGAGGCCTGGGCGCCGAAACATTGTCCTCTGATTCTGAATCCAACTCGGCCCTCCACCTTGTGCGCAAGCCCATATCGAGCCCCACAATCGCCTCTCGAAGTCGGGGAGTCGAACCATTTGTGGATAGCATCTACTCCGTGGCGGACATCGCCATCGACCCTGTTCTACCAACGTTCTTGGTGGATCAGATCGGCTGCCGGGAGGCGGTTGGCGGGCCTGAAGTCGTGGCCGCCGAGCGGGTAGGCAACCGGAATCAAGGCAGCCTGGGTCCAGCGGTCATACGGGATCCCGAGCAGGTTTGCGGCTGCCTGTTCGCCGCCCAGATGGATTGTGGTGTACGCCGAGACCAGCCCGTGCTCGCGCAAAGCAAGCATGAAACTCCAGGTTGCCGGGATGATCGAGCCCCACATTCCTGCCTGGGCCATCGTCGTCCTATTTGCCTCTGCCCGACCCTCAATGAGCGGAATCACCAAAGTCGGCACGTCCTGCATACGCTCGGCAAGAGATCGGAAGAGCACACGTCTGAACTCCAGTCACACTGATATATCTCGTATGCCGTCTTCTGCTTGAAAAAAAAAACACACTATCCCATCTCTTCCCCCGTACACCCACATCTCCCC
>CALCCX010000303.1 GCA_937900165.1 uncultured Acidimicrobiia bacterium
GGTACTCGTCGGCGGCGGCATCGCCATGGTCGGCGTGACCGCCGGCTCAGCTACGGCTCAGGAGTCGGAGCTATCTTCAGTCCGACCAGAACGACCGGTTCAGTCAGCCCTCGACGAACTCGTGGCAGAGGGAGTACTCAGCCAGGAACAGGCGGATGCTGTCATCGCGAAACTCGCCGAGAGGTTTGAAGATCGTCGCGACCGGCCGCAGCCCTTCAGGAGAGGTGTCGGAGTCGCCGCCGATGTCATCGGTGTTAGCGGCAGCGAGCTGAAGGCCGAGCTGGCGGATGGTGCTTCAATCGCCGACGTGGCTCAAGCCAACGGAGTCGCCGCCCAAGATGTCATCGATGCATTGGTCGATGCCACCGAACAGCGTCTTGACACTGCCGTCGAGAACGGCCGGATTGACCAAGCAACTGCTGATCAAAAGCTGGTGGAGGCAGAGCAGAGACTGACCGACTTGGTCAATGGTGACCTCGATTTCCCGAGGTTCGGGTCCAGGGGCACCGGTGAGCGCGCAGCGCCCGCCGAGGTTCCGAACCCGTCCGGCGCCTAACCGGATTCTCCCCAGGGGCCGTCATCCATTCTGGCTGGCGGCCCCGTTCCGCTGGCAGGAGCCCTGCCTGTCCCGATTGATCTTCCTAGGAGATCGGAATACGGCGCAGAGTCTGAGCTTCATCCATGCCTTCGACCAGGAACAGTGACACTTCGTTCGTTCCTTCAACCAGTGTCTCGGGGGGAATCATTGCGTAGAAGGACGAAGTCCTGGCAGTCGTGTCGTAGGTTCTTGTCACCGCCACGATGTTCCCATTGATCCCGATGGCGACCACCGACTCGCCCGGAAAGGGCGCGCCGGCCACCAGCTTTCCGCTGACCAGCAGGGGAAGGCGGTCGGCGCTTGGGTCGACGCTCAGATAACGCTCAGGCCTCTCGAGAGTTGCCTCGATGTCGGGCGGTGTCTCCAACTGAAGTTCATCCACGGACAAACCGAGAAGATCGCGCCGGCCCGGCGGGGTCAGACCGAATGGGCCGTCGGTGCCGAAAGCCTCGATCTTCCTTGCCGCTATCACCAGCTTTTCCGACCCGTCGGTCCCGAAAGTAACCACACCCTCGGCGCCGGTGATCTGGCTCTCTGTGCGCACCGGTCGGTCGGCGGCGAGCAGCGACGATCCTTGCGTCTCCCAGGGCGAGGCGATACCCAGGGCGTCGATCAGGGTTGGAAGGATGTCAAGCGTTTCAGCCCGGTAGTCGTCGACCGTGCCGTCCTGCTGGTTGGGCAACTTGACGAAAAGCGGAATCGCCGCGATCTCTCCGACCGTGTCTTCGAGGGCGACGCGACGGTGGACGATGTCCGGTCGCACGATCACGCCGTGGTCAGCGGCCACCACGATCAAGGCGTCGTCGTAGGTGCCGATTTCTTTGAGGCGGTCAATGAGCCTGCCGACCAGCGTGTCCACGTATTGAACCTGGAGCAGCATGCGCTGCTGAGCTTGATTCACGAGCCACTCGTCTCCACCCCAGCCGGTGGTCGCACTGCCTGGGATTGGCGAAGTCGAGAAGAACCTCTGGCCGGTCGAAACGTATTGCCATGGGATGTGAGGAACCATGACGTGAATGAAATCAAGGGTCGGCTCGTCGACTGGTGGGGCGAGGTTGTCGATGAATTCCTGGTAGGGGATTCGTCTGTCGGCGTCCACCGCGGCGTTGAATCTGGCGATGACGTCGAAGTCCTCTCCGTCTGCATCTGAGGCTCCCGCTCCGAAATTGGACCAGGACTGGTCGATCGGGGGGAGGCCGGCGCGAATCCCAGAGGGTGCGATGAGATGCCCATAGACGATGGCCAGGTCTGAGATCAGCGACCGCCATCGTTGCCCAAAGGGAAGTTGGGGGCGACTGCGATTCTCACAGGCGAACTCCGGACAGAGTTCGGTGACTGCCTCGACGGCCCGGATCTCGTAGTTGTCGCTCAGTAATGTAAAGAGGTTGCCTGGGTAGTCCGAGGCCATTGGAAGTCGATCGGATGGAGCATCGTTTCCGGTGAGGATCACCGGGATGGACTCGACGGACTGCTGCTGTACCGTGACCGCGTTGCGGTACCAGGTCGCGTCGGCGGCGAGCCTTGCGAAGTTCGGATACACCTCATCCTCGAGGTTGCCTTCCCCGTCGATCAATGACAAGAGCGGCATCTCGTCGAAGATCACGAACACCACCGGCGCTGGGTTCCCGACCGTGATCCCGGTGGGTTCACTTATCGAAGCCGACCGGAAGATGAGCTGTGACGCGGGGGAAAAGAACACGAACAGACCGAGGGCCAACACAGGGGCAATGGCGCCGATCTTCATGACCGATCGGAACCCTTGGGACCGGTAGATGGCAGCGGTAATGATGGTTCCTAGGACGATTGCCAGCGCTATCTGGATCGAATCGTCGCTTGTTCGCAACGGCGTTCTTTTGATGACTTGGATGGACAGCATCGCAGCCAGGAGGCTCGATACGACCCAATGTATAACTCGGCCCGTCGGCTCATGTAGCTCACGAATCCCAAGTAGGACAAGTCCGATTGCCAAGGGAACCACGAGAGCGAGAATCAGTGCCATGAGGACGAGATCGAGGGCTGGAGAGGCGCGAGCAAGGAAGAACTCCGCGTTTCGGCCCAGTAGCCCGAGTAGCGGTTGGGCGACCGCGAATACGAAAAGTACGACGATCGAGATAGCGACTTCCGGACGGGTGAGTCGTTGACGCATGACTGCGATCACGACCCTACCCATGACGTGGCCAGACTCCGAGCGAGTATGAGGTGCGACGGCGCCAGGAACTCGAGATCAGCTTTGCGGCCCTGGCGGTACAGGTTCGTCTCGCGTAGCGTCTCGGTCGGCGGTCGGATTCACGTTGCCCGTCATCCGAGTCCTGATGCGGGTAAAAGTCGACTTCCAAAGGATCGCGATGCCGGCGGCGCCACCGAGGACGGCCTGCATTATCAGACTCCCTGTACCCGGGTCGAGATATGCGAACACTCTCATGTCTGGCTCCTACTGCCCTTTCCGGGCGTCAAATCTGGCAAAACGTATGGCAGCGACGAAGCCTACAGCCCTACAGATTTTGGGTCACGTCACCGCGGCTGGGCGCACGACGAGGGGTTCGGACCGAAGCCTCATCAGATACCGGGATCTCGAAACCAACTACCGCGCCACCCTGTGGTGCGTTGGACGCGTGCACGGTGCCCCCGTGGCGTTCGACGATCTGGCGGACGATTGAAAGTCCCAGCCCAGTCCCTTCGATTTGCCTTCCCACTCGTTCCACACGATGGAATTTCTCAAAAACCAAATCAAAGTCGCATCGAGGAATGCCGATCCCGGTATCCTGAACTTTGAGAATCAGAAAAGCCTTCTCTTTTGTCAGGGAAATGAAAATACCTCCATTGTCGGTAAATTTGATTGCATTTCCCACTAGGTTTATCAGAATTTGTTTTATTTC
>CALCCX010000304.1 GCA_937900165.1 uncultured Acidimicrobiia bacterium
AGAAGACGGCATACGAGATATATCAGTGTGACTGGAGTTCAGACGTGTGCTCTTCCGATCTAGGCGATCGTGATGTGACGTTCTGTGAACAGCCTGTCCTTGCGAGAACTCCACTGCTGCACCGCTGAGACTACGCGATGCACGTCAGCCGCTGCGGTTGGGTCCTCGGTGGCACCGATCCAATGTACGGTGCTCAAGAGTTCAAGGCCGTAAGGGGACTCAAAGCCTGCGACGAGTTCGAGCACCGCATTGAACCGCTCACGCGTGGTGACATCGCCGGCAAGAAATGCTTCTGCCTCTTCGACGGCGCCGGGAAGGAGTTCGAGGGCAGCCATGTCGTGGACGGGTTTGCTTCTATCACCGAAGCCTTCGAGATAGTGCCCGTCTACTGCTATCAGTACGTGGTTGAGGTTGTCCGCGTAAGGTCCGTATCGTGCCTTTTTGAACTGGAGCCGCAGCGGTTGACCAGCTGCTTGGAGGAAGTACATGAGCTTTTGGAGCTCGATCTGGCTTACGCCCACCACGGTCTCTGCCGCCCGAAGGTATCGAGCCACGACGCTGATCAGTGCGGCTCTTCCAGCGGTCATCTTCGGCCTGTCGGTGGCGACTCGCATGGTGGATTCTTCGGGAGTTCCCGTCGGTGCGAAGAGCAGGACGTTGACGCCATCGAGTTCGCCGACCACTGATTCGATCAGGGGCCGCACCTCCGCCCAATCAAGCCCCCCGTTCCCACAACCCAGAGGCGGTACTGCAATCGACTCAAGACCGAGCTCCTCGATTACTCGACCAAGGTCTTCGAGTCCGGTGGCAATGTCCGCGATGCGCGAGCGTGACTTCCAGTGTTTCTTGGTCGGGAAATTGATGACGTATTTTGGTCGGGTCAATGCGCCGTTGTCGAAGACAAACATCTTGCCGAGCTTGACGCTGCCCGCCTTGCACGCTCGTTCATAGGCCTTGAAATTGGCAGGGAACGCTTTCTTGAACTGAAGCGCTATGCCTTTGCCCATCACACCCACTGTGTTCACGGTGTTGACGAGGGCATCGGCTTCGGCGTCGAGGAGGTTCCCACGGCTTGGTGTGATCATCGCCATCCCTTCTCAGTAGTACCAATTGGGGCAAAGCTCAACTTGCGGCGTAGCCCGGTGGCTATCCAGGATCGTCTGCGCGCGTTCAAGTATAGATTCTGTTCGGGTCGCGACGCGCTGAATCGCGCTCCACGGCAGATGCTGGTGAACCAAGAACTCGGCAGCGCGACGGCGCATGCGGTCGCCGTCCTCGTCCGTGTTGTTCCACCAGGTGGCTTCCATCAGCTCCCAGTCAACCATTTCGTCCAAGGTATCGAGGTCGGCGCTGAATTCGGTGATCGCGTTCGCGCAGTTGCCATCACTCACGACCATTTCGCAACCTGTGACGCTCAAGGCTTCGGGCGTAGTCACCAGGTATACCAGCGGATCGAGACCTTCCTGATACTCATCGACCTTGCCCTGGTTGATGACGTACATCATTGGCGACCGCGGCGCGTAGTAGAAGGGTACATAGTCCGCGGTGACGCCTCCCGGCCCCACGTCAACGGGGCGTGAGCGTCGTCGTTCCTTAACACCGCGGTGGCCCACCTCGGTCTCGAGTAGCCCGTTCTCTTGCATGACTGTGTCGCACCACATGCCGTCCGAGATGACGGTCGCCAGATGTCGCGGATGAGTGAAGTGATACAACCATGTTGGTTGAGGTCGGGCGATGACTCTCCCAATCGCAGATTGATTCGTGTGATCCTTGATAGCGGACTCGGGCTGCCAGCCTAAACCTACGGGCACGCAGGATGCGGTACGAGATCCGAGACCGAGTCGAATCCGTCGTGGACTCCAGCGCCCACCAATTGACACGGCTGAGCATGGCCCGAAGACTAGTTCGCCCGTGCGACACGAAGTGGCTGATGTCGACGTCGATCAACTATTGCGAGAGGGCAGTGTGACGAAAATTTCGCCGAGGTTCGGGGCCAACCCCCGCGATCGTTCTCCTCGACGACGCGGAGGTCTCCGGTGGAGAATAGTGAATCCGCCCGGCCAAAGGACGATGCCGTTGGTTCGGTTCAGAGTTGTTTTGAACGCGGTTGAGCGGGCAGAGCTGAGTCGGCTTCGTTCAAGGTTTGCCGATGAGGAGTCGAGCAAAGTCTTGTGCCGATAGCCATGCGTGTCTTCGCCAGCCGGATCCTCGCTGTCCTCGCCCGGGTCCTATCAGCCTTGGCCATCTGGGTTGTGCTCGCTGTCGTCTTCTGGCTTGGCTCATTTTTTCCCCTCACCGCGGTGGGGAACATCTGCGCGTCCGCCGATCATCTACGTACGGTTGAGTACCGCCTGTCTTCTTTCGACTGGTTTCGCGGGCGCATGCATTGTGTGTACGCAGACGGTGCAGAGTTGTTCGTCAGCCGCCGTGATCTGCCCATCGGAATGATCCTCTGGACGGTACTCATGTTTGCCATCGCGTTGGCAGGATCATGGCTGGTGTTGAGAGGCATACGGCGGGACCGCCTAGAGCCTGCCGCGTCTGCCAATTCGGATGAGGCGGCTTTGCTGCTCGACCCTCCAACTGCCTCAGAAGGACCAACCAAGGACTGAGAATCCCACGTCAGAGCGGCCTGGTCCAACCGATTTTGCGGAGTTCCGATACGGGCCGTCGGGCAGTTACCGTGGCTGGATTGATGCCACAGACACAATGTCCAAGCCAGATCAAGCCCACTCAGTCCGATCGGGAGGGGCGGTCGAGGTCGACGACTCGAAGGCTATGTGTTGCATCGCGGCAGCGGTCAGCTTCGCCTCGCCCCTGCGAACACGAGCGCTGCCAACGTGCGGCTCATTCGTTTGACGATCACCAGAGGCTCGGCTATTCAGGCCGGGAAACCACGAACTGGTCGCCTGGCACATCCCTCTCGGTGTCGCCTTGTTTGGACTGGCCACTCTGCAGTTGGCGCGGATCCGCAACTAGTGGGGTCCGGTTCGGCGGTTTGGTTGTGAGCCGCGGTTCGACCAAGTCGGGCGAGAGCCTCGCCGAAGTGCTGGTCCGGGTTCGGGCCTGCGCTGTGTGTGCAGAGCATCTGCCGGCTGGTCCGCGACCGGTCGTGCAGGTTGGGGCGACGGCGGGGGTGGTCATCATTGGCCAGGCGCCTGGGCGTCGGGTGCACGGGAGCGGGGTGCCCTGGGATGATCCGAGCGGGGAGCGGTGAGCGGTTGCGGTCCTGGCTGGGACTGGAGCAGGAGGCCTTTTATGACCCGGCCAAGGTGGCCCTGATCCCGATGGGATTTTGTTATCCGGGGACCGGGCCTTCTGGTGATCTCCCGCCGCGACCCGAATGTGCGCCGCTTTGGCATGACCCGCTCCTCGGGCATCTGGGGGAGGGAGTCGTGAAGGTGATCATCGGGGCCTACGCTCAGAAACGCTATGTCCCCAATCGGAAGAAGTCGCTCACCGAGACGGTGCGCGCCTGGCAGGATTATGCGCCTGGCGTGTTTGTCCTCCCGCATCCGTCGCCCCGACACCAAGCTTGGTTCAAGCAGAATCCCTGGTTCGATACAGAAGTTGTCCCGGCGTTGCGGCGCCGCGTCGAGGCGGCGGTAACGCTCACGCCACCCTGAGGACTTTGACAGGATGGCGGTAGGCGGCAACGACCGCGAGAGGTAACAGGGCGATAATCGCAGCCAGGATCGCGAGGATGCCGATGGCGGTAGCGAATGCGGGTCTGGAACGATTCCGGTGGTCGCGGCGAGGATAGTGGCGCTCCCGGCTATGCCGAGGGCCCGTTGGCGCCCGAAGTCTCGGCGATATCTCCTGTGCAGCAAATTGCTGAGGAGTAAGCGTCACAGTTGGGGGACAATGCCGACGATTCAGTGACCCCGCAATCACACGCCCAACGTCATGCGGTTGCTTCATCTGCAGAGCCCGCCGATTTGAAGGTCGGGATTCCAGGCGCGTGCCGCCCACTCCCCGGCTGCGGATCAACCGGACTGTACAGAATCTGGATCGCAACCCAGCGATTGGCGCATCTCCTGGACCACCGTGTCGCCGCTCGATCGTCAGGGTTGAGGGGACGGAACGGCAGGCTTGCGGAACC
>CALCCX010000305.1 GCA_937900165.1 uncultured Acidimicrobiia bacterium
GCAGCGACGTCATAGGCAGCCCACGTAGGCTCCCTCAACGTTGGCGTCACGACAGGTATTGCTCGACGATTTAAACCACCCGTCCATCGTCGATGGTCAACCAGTACGGCGAATAGCCAGCCCGGTATCAGTGCCAACCCAAGGCTGAGAACGCGGCGCCCGGGTCCTTGGTGAAGGTGACGAATTCACCGACCTCCACCGGCTGAGGCACTAAACATGGCACTCTTCGGGCCAGCACGCGAGTAGCACCACTGCCGCGCCGTTGTCGACGGGTAGGTCCCTGAGTCGAGGGTTGCGGTTCCGGGTGTAGAACCCATCTGGTCTCTCCGGCGTGTAGTCACAGTTCCCGGTGTCCGAGTTTCCGACACCGTTCCTCGATATTGACAATTCTTGTATTCCGCTAGCGGCAACGCATATCGGATCATATGCACCGCTTGTGACAGGAACATTTTGCGGAATATCGGCGGCGCCTACCGACCCTGCGTATTACAGTTGCGTCATGGCTTCCCGCATTGGTGAGATCATCGTTGACTGCTCAGACTCGGAAGCTGCGGCCGTTTTCTGGTGCGCAGTACTCGACTATCGGATTGCCGACCGGGACGGAACTGAGATAACCATTGCCGGTCACCCGACTGCTCCGACAATCATCTTCGATAGGTCGACGGACACGAAGCTTCACAAGAACAGGCTGCATTTCGATATTCGCCCCGTCGACACATCCCAGGACGATGAGGTGGCACGACTAACTGCCTTGGGTGCGAAGCGAATTGACATTGGTCAGCTTGATGTGTCGTGGGTCGTAATGGAGGACCCAGTTGGCAACGAGTTCTGCGTGATGAGCACCGTCCTCCCTCCCGAGCCGCAACCGTTTCATCACACCTAAGAAGGCGAATAACGGCATATATGGGTACCTGATCGGCCCCGAACGATGTGGTCCAACAAGCGCCGGGCGGTGACGCATTTCCGTCCACAGTGCCCGTGTTCCCAGCCGATCGTCGGTTGCGAGAGCCGGCGGCTACCCCAGTCGAGTGCTCACGGAGCCCAGATTCTGATGGACTGCACCTGGGTGGGCACTACTGGGATCGAACCTTTCCCGCGTGACCCGCACCAACCTCGAACCAGCCACCCAAAACCTCGGCCAAGACCCGCGAGGCAACAAGCACACGACCCGAAACGCGACAAGATTCGAGGCCGAAAAGGACTCGAATCTTGATGGACTCACGTCCATTGTGGGCACTACTGGGATCGAACCAGTGGCCTCTGCCGTGTGAAGGTCTTTCGAGGGGTTGCGCCGACCTGGGTGAATAGCCGAATTCGCCTGGATTCGTTCGGGATTCGGTACCCACTGGCCTTCGTCAGTTTGCATCGTTCTTCACCAGATCGCGTCCTATCCGCGTCCTGTCGCGACTCCGGGCACGCTTCAGTCGACGCAGTCCGTCCGGTAGGGGGACGCCATTGCCACTACAGCTGAGATCGTCCTCTTGCTGACGGACGCGAATCTGTCACACCCGGAAACAACAATGTGTCGAGACCGTAGGCGCAGTGCCTGCGGCAAACCGACCTTGCCTCGAGAGCACGGAGGACAACATGAACTTTATATCAGTCGAGCTTATCTGTAGCGCCTGCTCGGACACCACTACATGGTGCGTGCGGGTGGATCGTGAAGTCCCTACACCACTCCGCTGCAGGCCTGCCGCATCCGGTCGTGCAGGCGCCCGCACGATCGGATGCCCGAACTGCGGACACGTCTGCTTCCCCGACTCTGAGACCCTCGAGAGGGCGGTCGATGACGAGACCCGCCGTGGATGGGGTCAGCACGTCAGGCATGGTGCTGTGGTCATCCACTACTAACCCAGCCAACCTATCCCGGCGTGATTACCTCGAAGATCTGAGCGGCTGGCACGGCCGCTACTTCGTTGGGTGAGCAATCAAGCGCCGGCGACTCCGAGAGCCGTCTGTGTTCGACTCTGCCGTCGCAATTCGCCAAAGGGAGTCCCGGGTGAGGCGGAACCGAGGTCTTCGCTACTCCGCCCCGAGCAGCATACGGGACCAAACCAGAGGCCTCCTGTGCGCGGCCAGGCGAGATCTGTCACATCCATCTGCAATCATGATGGCTATGCAGCTGTTCATCTCATCGCTCATCGGTGGATACGAGAAGGAGCGCGCTGCTGTCGCTCATGCAGCAAGCGTGCTGCGGTGGCAAGTCCTCCGCGCCGAGGAGTTCGGTGCGCTGCCGGACACGCCCCAGCAGGCGTGTCTCGAAGCGGTGCGTCAGGCCGACGCTGTCGCTCTCTTGCTCGGAGCCCGCTACGGCGTGCGGCAGAACAGCGGCCTTTCTGCGACGCACGAGGAATGGCGCGAGGCGGTACGGGTACACAAGCCGGTTCTAGTGTTTGTCGAGGACGTTGCCGACCGCGACGTAGATCAGGAGCAACTCGTCAACGAGGTCCAGGATTGCGCCGCCGGCCGGTTCCGTGAGTCATTCACGAGCCCCGACGCACTCGGTGACAAGGTCACCCGGGCATTAGCCGACCTCGCTAGTCCGGGCCCGTCCGATGAGAGCGAGATGCGCACACGTGCTCTTACTGCAATCCCGGCCGAGACGAGTGGGCTGGGTGGGCGCGGGCCAAGACTATGGGTGGCGGTCTCTGGCGGGCCGCACCAGCAGGTTCTTCGCCCAACTGAGATAGAGGCGCCGCAGCTTCTCGATGCCCTCCAGCAGGAGGCCATGTTTGGAGCGGATGGGCCGCTCGACCGCCGGGCGGCCACGGAACCCACAACCCGGTTCGGAAGCCGGGCAAGTTCGGGAGTGGCCAGGACCATGATGTCCGGGTTGAAGGTCAACGCGTTCTGGATATCCGAAGCCGGACCAACGTACTGCGCGCGCCCATCACCGTTGTGATCGTCGAAGGACAGCAGGCCCGTACTTTCCCAATTTGTAAACCACTCCGGGAGCTCATCGTACTGGGTATTGGATACCGTGTTCAACAGGTTGGTTCGGGCGAACGCGGCCACCGCCGGAGCGGTAGTATACAACAGGGCAATAAAGACCAGCGCCCACCCCGCCGACGCCCGGGCCGCGGCCACACGCGGCACGGTGTAAAATCGGACAATCACATAGATCGGAAGAGCGTCGTGTAGGGAAAGAGTGTAGATCTCGGTGGTCGCCGGATCATTAAAAAAAAAAAAACTCATGCACCACAAACACTCCTACACACACCACATCT
>CALCCX010000306.1 GCA_937900165.1 uncultured Acidimicrobiia bacterium
CGAATTGCTGTGGGGCGTCGCCGCTCGGACGGTGCGCCTTGCTTCCTTCACCTCTAGTTCCTCTCGGTTCGTCACTCGCTTTCGCCCTGATGCTCGAAGCCGCTCACGTTCTTGAGGTCCGTAAGAGCGGCGAGTAGAACATGCTGAGCTATCTGGGCCGTCACCATCCTGGGCTCGAAGTTCTCTCGCAACTGTTGTCGGGGGTGGATGTAGTTCCGGAAGTTTCGGACGTGGTCTGCGTGTTTGAGCACGTCCTCGCCCACGACCCCCAGAACCCGAGACACGGTGATGAACTCGGCCAATGTCCAGGTATCGATCGACTTCGGGCTACCGCGGAACTTGGGAGCAGCCTCACACGACGTGTACTCATTGGGGTGCGCCAGAGCCATCTCCATGAGGAGCCCCTCGAGTGTGCTCCCGACTAGGAAGATGACGGCGAGTGGCGCCTCAGCTGCCAGGCACAGCTCAATCTCAACGAGACGAGTCTTGACGATCTGCTGGGAGGTAAGTTCGGTCGGCAACGTGCTGAGGTCAACGTCTCCGAGGTTTTTCGCGAGGAACTTCAGGTCGGTCGGCGACGCTGTTTTGGTCAGCGGGTCGAAGACCGACTTGAGGTCGGCGTAGGCGCGCTCCTCGAACGCGGTGAGATCTCGGTTGGTGGCGAGCTTGCCCAGATGCCAGTGCTCGAGCAGATCCAAGTTGAGTTTCGCCACGTCGGACGTCGTCTCTTGTAACCAGATCTGGCGCAGGACGACCGCCTTCGATCCTACGTATCTGTCGTACGGATCGAAGCTAAGACAGATTGTCACGAAACTCGCGAAAGACGCGTTGCTGAAGTCGAGCACATATCCGCCCGACATCCCGAAGAGTTGCTCCAACATCTGTCTCGTTGTGTTGTCGAGCTGGCTACTTGCCACCGGCAGGTCCTCGCTCGCGAGACGCGCCGCCGCAGGTTTGGCCAGTCTGCCGAGGAGCCATGACGCTCTGTCGGTACGGATGCGTGCTCGCCGGGCCTGCATGAACTTTCACAGGCCATATCGTAGGAGACCACTCGCCCCATGATCGCTGGTCTGGGGTGGACCCGTCGCAACCCCGCCTTTGCGGCCGGCGTCGACCCATTCGTCGATCTCTTTCGGGTCGAACCGGACGAACTTGCCGATCATGAGGAACGGCACGCGGTCTTCGGCGGTGAGTCGACGAACGAATCGTTGGGTGACGCCGAGTCGTTCGGCGAGGTTCGGCACATCGACGAGTTCTCGTGAGTCGGATGCAGCGTTGTCGTTTGGTCCCGCTCCGGCGGGGCGCAGTTGTCAGTTTCGGATAATTGTTGTTCATGCACTACCTGTGATTCGCCGCTGTCGCCGCTTGGGACACCCAGGCGAAGATGTTCTCCCGATCGACTCCTTCGACGAAGCGGCGTTCGAACGCGCACGAGGGCAACCGGCAGGGGCAGCCATTTCGCGCTGACGTATCCACACGCCCGGAGAGCGATCTCCAATTGACGGAGAGTGATGGGAGATTCACGTGCGCTATCACCCAAAGCAGGCCCGGCAGGACCTGCGGTTGTGTCTCAGGTTTTTCCATGCGCGGGCATAACCCTGCACTTCGGCGGATTCGGCGGTCAGATGGACGGCGTGAGTGTGGTCATCGTCAAGACGTGATCGAAGACGGCGGCGACCTTCGCGTCGAATAGCTCGGGCGGGTACGGATCGACTGGTAGGTCGGAGTTGAGACTGTCCTTGATGGCGACCCGTACCCCAGCAGTCGCGGATGCCTTGCGGCGCCAGTCGAGCACCAGCTTGTCGTGGAGGTGCTCGAGCAGGCTCTTGGCGCTCTCCTTCACGATTGCGAGTTCATCGTCGCTGAGAACCGGGTCGGGTTTGGTGAGCAGGTCGAAGATGGCGAGCTCGTGTTCGGTCATGCCTTCGCTGACGGCCCGTTGCTCCTCGGCGCTGAGGTCAGCCGACAGCTCGACCAGGCGCCGAAGGTACTCGTCGATGTTGAGGCTGCCGGCGTTGTAGTCGGCGATCAGCGCCTCGATGCGTTCTACGAACTCGATTCGTGTGGGGTTGACGGCGGCTCCGGCCTCGGCGCGGCCCTTCAGAGATCGGAAGAGCGTCGTGTAGGGAAAGAGTGTAGGTCTCGGTGGTCGCCGTAACCTTAAAAAAAAAAGA
>CALCCX010000307.1 GCA_937900165.1 uncultured Acidimicrobiia bacterium
GGGGGGCGCGGAGCTCCTGTACGGTCTCGGAGAGGAGCGCGTGGTGGTGGCACTGGGAATGGAGCGCGTCACGTGAGGTGAACAACACCCGGTGGGAGAGGATGGCGAAGAGATGAGCAAGGTCGTACGGGAACCCGCGGTTGGTGCCTCCGGAGGCGAAGCACAGGTACGTCGAGTTGATGAACGTTCCACCCCAGTCGGTGAACAGCTCGTTGAACCGGCGGAAGATCGGGTAGCAGGGAACCCCAACGAACACCAGGCGGTACTGCTCTTCGATCGTTTGGCCGATCCCATTCGCCGCCTTGTACTCCATCTCCTCGACAAGGCGCTCGAAGTACCGTGCCCCGGCCTCGGTCCCTCGGAAACCGTTGGCGACCCCGAGGAAGATCGTGCCGTCGGTCAGTGCGTTGAACAGGGACGGTTTGGCGCGGTTGAGATCAAGGATCCGACTCCACGAGCGGCTCATTGTGTTGGCGTGGGTCAGGACTTCGCGGAACTTGTCGATGTCGAACTTCGTGCCGGTGACCTCTTCGCAGAGCACGATCAGCTCGCGCAGCTGGATTTCCACGTATTTGCGGTCGGCCTCGAAGTCGGCATCGCCGCTCCATGTCTGCCCACCGGCCTGGCGGGTGCCTGGCACGTCGATGGTGAACATGGGGGTCCCGTACATGCGTTCCCAGATCTCGGCCCATTTGATGTAGGTGTTGCAGGCGTTGGTGAGCACCGAGATGCCAGGAGGAGGTATCCGGCCCATCGGGTGCTCTCCTCCACGGAGCTGGATGGCTACGTCCGCCTTGACGTATCCGCAGATATCCGGTGAGTAGCCGTAGTCCTCCGCCTCTTCGAGGTATTCGTGTGCAACCCTACGCACTGCGGTCTGGAGCGAGTTGATCTCCGGAAAGACGACCGGCAGATCGAACGTCTTCAAGATTTCGCTGATGCTCCCCATCACGAAGACGTAGGCGGAAAGGCCGCCGGCATTGGCCGTGTTGTCGAGCTCGACGAACCAGTCCCTGAACAGGTCTGCACCTTCCCGATTGCCCCGCCCGACCAGGTGGTGCGTAGTTTCCAGCGTGGTCATGTCCACCTCTCTGTGTTTCTGATCATGCGAAGAGCAGGTTCTCGACGAACGTCTCGAGTTGCAGTTCGAGCTGATCGAACGAGGTCATGTTCTCCTCGAATTCACTTACGAAATATGCGATCCCCTCGTCGTCGAGGGCGTGGGTGTATGTGACTTGTTCCTCGAGGCCTGGTTCGCACATCTTGGCGGCCGCCACGATCACCGCATCGGCCTTGGAATCGCGGATCCTGGCGATCAACATCTGTTCTTTGGGCTTGCGAAGATCGTGCTGGACCGGGCTGTACGAGGAGCATTCGATGTACGCCTCGGCCAGGTTTTCGAGCGGATCTCCATCGAGGTCGACATCGTCGGTGATCCAGCGCATTCCGATGTGGAAGTCATCATCCACGACGTAGGCCGTGCGGCCCAGCATGCGAACGAGGTCGAAGGGCGGCTGCTCGCAGAATCCGCCCTCGAACACCAGACGAATGCGGTCCTCCGGCTTCAAAGAGCGCTCCCTGACCATCGGCAGCAGAGTCGAGACGAGTTCGTTGTGCTCTTCCCTTGGCATCATCCCGGCGAGGGAGACCAGGGCGTAGGCGTCCTCGGCTGCGATCAGCCAGGGGGTTTCCCGCTTGATGTCGTACAACTCTCGCATGAGCCTGCGGTTCTCGTTGAACACGGCAATCGAGTTGGCGAGGTCGTCATCGCTGATTGAGCGGCCCGCCACCTCCTCGACGACCCTTCGCATCCGGTCGTATTCGTGCCGCAGGTAGCCGACGCTGCCAGCCGAGTTGGGGTTCTGGGGCAGGTAGAGGATCTGGCACGGATATTCGAAATTGCGTCCCCAGATTGCCGCCAAGTTGCGGGCCGCATCACAGATTGGGTGCGAAACGAACATGTCCATCTCGACCACATCGCTCAGCGCCAGTTCGAGCGATGTTTTGAGGATCGAACACAGGTAGGAGCCGAAGTGTGAATCGGCCTTGTTCGGATCAGCAGGAGCGCCCCGTACCTTGAATGGGAGCATTCCGGCGGCGTGGACGATCTCCTCAGGGAAGTAGACCTGGAAGTGACCCGCCACCATTCCGCCGGCTTCTCGCCAGCGCCGCACCGTCTCGAAGTCAGGGGATTCGACCATATCCCTGCACTCCCCCAGCGCATCATCGAGCGACTTGTCACGCCATTCATCGAACGTTCTCGAGGCTGTCAATGTCATGCGTGTCCTCCAGTCGATGTAGCGGCGGCTCCGTCGAAAAAGAGGCCGAGGACGTGGTCGAGCCGGGCGCCGATGCTGCGGAAAACCCGATCGGCGTATGGTCCGATCACGACCTCGACGAGAGCGACGAACGACCAGGACAGGATGCGAGCGTCTCCTGGGGCCAGCTCGCCGTCCCTGATTCCGTCCCTGATGATGGCCTCGACCTGTTCGGGAAGTGCCCGCTGATAGGCGCGAACGAGGCGATCTCGTTCATCGCCTGTGAAGGTGTTGATGTCGCGCCGCACCAGGCGGGTCAGCTCGCGCTCCTCGTCCGAAAGCTCCAGGAAGTCCCTGGTCAGCATTCCGAGCCTCTCTCGGCACGTGCCAGGCGCATCCACGGCCTGTTCGAAAAGCCGACGCTTGCGGTCGAGGTCGTCGAGCATCAGCGAGACATACAGCTGTTCCTTGCTGGCGAAATGGTGGTATAGGCCACCCTTGGTGACTTCGCTGGCACGGGCGATCTTGTCGGTGGTGACGTCTGCGTAGTTGTTGGCGACGAACAGCCGCCTTGCCGCGGCGATGATCCGAGCCGCAGTCACCTCTGATCTGGTGGGCAGTGCTGTCACGCTCTGTGTCATGTTGCCGACGTATCCCGCTCTACAGACCGACTGACCGGTCGGTTTCATCGTACGACCGAAAAGGGCGAGTGTCAACGGTTATCCGCGGGCTGGAGAACGCGGTCGAGAGTCAAGCTCTCGG
>CALCCX010000308.1 GCA_937900165.1 uncultured Acidimicrobiia bacterium
GCGGTCATCGAGGGCGACACACCCCTGATCGACAAGAGCCGGTCCTGCGAGTCGTCGTCGAGCCTTGGAACGGACTCGAGTAGACCTCTCGTGTAAGGATGCTCGGGGTTGGCGTACAGAGAACTCGCAGTGCCTCGCTCGATGATCTCACCCGCGTACATCACCTGAACGTTTTCGCAGAACCCGGCCACAACTCCGAGGTCGTGGGTGATCAGTATCACCCCGGTGTCACGCTCGTCTGCGAGGCCGAGCATGAGGTCGAGAACCTGGGCTTGGGAGGTCACGTCCAGGGCTGTGGTCGGCTCATCGGCAATGAGCAGGGCCGGGTCGCAAAGAAGGGCCATGGCGATGACCACTCGTTGACGCATGCCGCCTGAAAATTGGTGGGGGTAGTCTTTGAACCGCTTCTCGGGGCTGGGGATGTGAACAGCGGCCAGGGTGTCGATAGCGACGGTCCGTGCCTCGCTACGGCTCATCTGTCTATGGATCCTGAGAGTCTCGGTCAGCTGGTTGCCGATGTTGAATACGGGGTCGAGAGCCGTCATCGGATCTTGAAAGATTATGGCGATCTCTCGACCACGAATCTTTCGCATCTGGCGCTCGGTGAGACTCAGGAGGTCGACTCCCCGAAACAGGATCTCGCCTCCGACGATCGCGCCAGGCGGTTCAATGAGTCCCATGATGGAAGCCGCGGTGACCGACTTGCCGGAGCCGGATTCGCCGACCACCCCGAGGCGCTCGCCTTCGGCCATCGAAAACGAGATGTCATCTACCGCGCGAACATCGCCACCGTCGGTGAGGAAGTAGGTCCGAAGGTTTCGCACGTCTAGCAGCGGCACGGGAGTTGTCACTCTGGATCCTCCGGTCCTTCAGGATCTTGCACGGCGTTAGGAGGAGGATACGCCGAAACCAGGCAAGGTGAGACGGTTTGGTTCCGGACCCGAGTCATGTCTCAGCCCCGATGCAACGTCGTCAGGGTGTTGGCGACGAAAAGGTCAGCCGCCATGGCCCCCACAACAGCCAGAGTCGCCAGCAGGAGCTGCTGAGACTTTCGTTGCCACGGTGTCGCCACCTTCGGTCTGGCCCCCACAGCAATCGGCGTTGTCGGTGGTCTGCGCCAGGCTCGCCTTTTCAGGGCTCTCGTGATTGCCGCAGCCGCATTGGCTTTGCGATGAGTCCGGGGTTTCCAAACGATCCGGAAAAAGGTCAGGATCTTTGAGAAAACTCGTCCGACATCCAGGAGCGCAGAATGCGACGTCCGTGTGACCGTCCGCCCGCAGAGCCGAGTCACCATCCACGGTCATGCCGCATACAGGATCCAGAAGCTTGGTCATTGTTCACATCCTCCGAGCCGACGGGTCAGGACCATTGAAGTATACCCCACCCCGAGTGGGGTGGGGTTCCCGGCTGGACCCTCAAGCGGATCGTCTCCGGCCAGGTGGGCCTTCGGTTAGCGTCTGGCTTATGAAGGTCGTGTCGGTCCCGTACTACATCGGTCGTCCGATGAAAGATTTTCAGGTGCCAGGTCCGGCCAGGGTTCTGATGCCGGAACTTCCGGATGGCGATATCGAATACGATCCGTCTTGGACCGCGGGTCCTGGCGAAGCAGCTCAGAAGCGGATGGCCATCCTCTGTGACGAGCTGGCCTCCGTGGTTGCCGACGTCGATCCCGAGGTCGTCTATGCGGGTGACTGCCTGTCGGTGATAGGCGTGCTCGCCGGTCTTCAGCGAAGGGGGATAAACCCGACCCTCTACTGGTTCGATGCCCACGGTGATTTTCATACGTGGGAGACCACGGAATCGAACTTCCTCGGGGGTATGCCGTTGGCGATGATCGCCGGCCGCGGCGAGCAGACGATCGTAGAAGCGACAGGGATGACGCCGCTGGCAGAGGATCAGATTGTCCTCGTCGATGCCAGGGATCTCGATCCTGGCGAGGACACGGCTGTCGCCGAGTCTGGCGTATCCATCGTGTCGGTGGAGGATGTGGCAAATTCGAAGGCGCGGCCAGGACCTGTCTATGTGCACGTGGACGTCGATGTCGTGGATCCAGCCGACCTCCCGGCAGTCAACTATCCGTCTCCTGGCGGGCCATCCGCCCTGCAGGTCAGGGCTGCGGTCCAGAACCTGGCCGAGTCTGGCCGAGTAGTAGCGGCCTCCGTGTCTTCTTGGAATCCCCAGCTCCGAGGATCCGACAGGGCCGCTGCCACAACCCGTTCGATCATGGATGTGTTTCTACGATCTTGATCCCGCGGTTCAATCGAGCCCGCTTTTCGAGTTTCTCGGCGTGCACCACCCGATGTTCCAGGCAGAGTGTCGACTGCGAATATTGTCAGGCGGCCGACAGTCAGGTGCCGACTCTTTGTAGAAAGTAGTTCCCTCAGCAGACGGTCTGCGGATCGTCGGACACAGGATCGATATTGGAGGGTTCTCTTGAAGGGTCGAAAAACGATTTTCGTTGCATTGCTTGCGGCGACCATGCTGGTGTCGACGGCACTGGTTGCCCTCGCTCATTCATCGCTGACACGGACTGTGATCGATGCCCCGAACACGGTTGGCATGAGAGCGAGGGAGGGCGGGGACGTAAGGTGGATACTGCCAGGCTTGAGAGAACTCGATCCGGCGATCTTCGGCACTCCTGACAATCCGTTGCGCACGGAGTTGCTTCCCGAGGCGATGCGGGCGGTGACCGGGGACGGTGCCTACGTGGCGGGCAAGCCAGACCCTGAAGGTGGTCCGTCCACCCCGACTCCCACGCCCTTTTCGAACAACTGGGCTCCGGTTGGGGGTCAGGCCAAGGTGAAGGTAACGAATGTGACCTCGGTGTCTGGTTCGTCGACCCTTGATCGTATCGACGCAGAGTTCGAGTTCACGAGCCCTGCAGGTGACGAGTACCAGGTCGTCATTACCGGCGCCCTTCCTGAGATTCCGGACCACGAGAACTTCGGTGGAGTCGGCGTCAATGCCCTCCAGCACGGCGCGACGGGGATCGGCACTCCTCTCATGCCCCAACTCATGGCGTTCATCGCCTTCTGGGGCAAAGCCGATCTGTACGTGAACGGTGAGCTCGCCCCCGAATCGCGTTTCGTTCACTTCATGTTGTCTGAGCGGGTCCGAGACGACGACTACAACCTGGTGTTCGACAACGGAGTCAACCCGGACGGAGCGCTGCAGGCCCACCTCATCATGCCACCGGTGGCGGTCACAGCAGACGGGCCGGTCGCCAGCCCGGTACCCACCGGCTTCGTTCTCCCGAACGGGGTCGAGCAGCCATTCATTCACATCATGTACGAAACCGTGACCACGGAAGGCTGATTCTCGAACACAAGAGTTGGTGCGCATGGACGGGGCTCCGGACAGACGGGGCCCCGTCTACGCATCGGTTGGTCGGCTATACTGCGAATCGTTCGCAATAGGCAAGAGGACCAACCGATATGGGTGGAGCAGAGTGGGCGTTACTTGGGGCGTCTTTCCTGCTCGGGCTGCGGCACGGCTTTGATTGGGATCACATCGCCGCCATCACCGATATCACCAGTTCGCAGGACAATACGCCGACTGCGCTCTGGTATTCAAGCCTCTATGCCCTTGGCCATGGGTTCGTGGTCATCGTGCTGGGCGCGATCTTGATCTTGTCAGGGTTGGCGGTCCCTGATTCGGTGGAAGCGTTCATGGGACGGTTCGTCGGTGCGACCCTGGTCTTTCTGGGCATCTGGGTTTTCGTCTCGCTGGCCCGTCACGGCGCCGACTTCCGGCTCAGAAGCAGATGGATGCTCATCTTTCAGTGGGTCCACTCGATGGGAGCGAGACTGAGCTCTTGGACTCGCAGGAAGAGATCCGCCGAGGTCAACGGCCGAGTTCTCGTTCCAGCAGGCGGCGGTTCGCCGGAGGTGGAGGCTGCCGCGGACGCGCCATTTGCCAACTATGGAGTAAGGACCTCGTTTGGGGTCGGAATGTTGCATGGCATCGGAGCCGAGACGCCAACCCAGGTGCTCATTTTCCTGGCGGCCGCCGATGCCGGCGGTCGCACCGTCGGTCTGGCGACCCTGGTCGTGTTCGTCGCGGGGATTGTCTCGATGAATTCGCTGATCGCGCTCGGGTCGACTTTCGGCTTCATGAACGCCACCCGGTCCAGCCGAATGTATCTCACTACCGGCGTGATCATCGGCATATTCAGCCTCGGAATCGGCGGGCTCTTTCTGTTTGGCCTGTCAGACCTTCTACCGGCGCTCAGCTGACAACCGGTTCTCCACGCGGCCGGCCTACTGACGTCACGGGCACATAGTTGGGTCTATGGTCTGCGCCGGTACAAGAACGAATGGAGCGGCGCGTGGCGGTGAAGGGCATGTTGACACTGGACGAACTGCGTGCGCTTCATGAAAACGACGAGATCGACACTGTCGTGGTCGGGTTCACCGATCACTACGGCCGGTTACTCGGGAAACGATTCGACGTCGACTTCTTCCTCGACGACACCGTCACGGGCGGTACCCACAGCTGTGACTATTTGCTGACGGCCGACATCGATATGGAGCCTGTCCCTGGGTATTCGTACGCCAATTGGGAGCTCGGTTACGGCGATTTCCATCTCGTTCCAGACATGGAGACCCTGCGGAGGGCTGCTTGGTTGCCTCGCACAGCCCTCGTCCTGTGCGACATCGAAGGGGTCACTACCCACGAGCCGGTTTCCGTAGCACCTCGCTCGATTCTCAAACGGCAGGTCGAACGAGCTGCGGCTCTCGGCTTTGAGGCGAAAGCCGCCAGTGAGCTCGAGTTTTTCCTGTACACGGATTCATATAGACAGGTCCACGACAAGGGTCATGTGGGATTGGACCCGGCCGGTTGGTATCTGGAGGACTACCACCTGCTCCAGGGTGCTCGGGTGGAGCCGTTCGTGGGCGCAGCACGCCGCAACCTCGGTAACTCCGGTGTGCCGGTGGAGAACTCCAAAGGTGAATGGGGGCGCGGCCAGCATGAGTTGAACGTTCGTTACGCCGAGATTCTGACGATGGCTGACCGCCACGCGGTATTCAAACAATGCCTGAAGGAGACCGCAGATTCGGCGGACGTCAGCGTGACCTTCATGGCCAAACCGCACACGGAGGAAGCCGGAAACAGCTGTCACATCCATCTGAGCCTCTGGCGAGACGGTGAGAACGTGTTCGCGGGGGAGTCTGACGAGTTTCGATGGTTCCTGGGTGGATGGATGCGGTACGTTGACGACCTGATGTGTTTCTACGCCCCGACCATCAACTCGTACAAGCGGTACCAGGACGGGTCGTGGGCTCCGACCAGGGTCGCCTGGGCTCGTGACAATCGCACCGCAGGGTTCAGGGTTGTGGGAGAGGGCCCCAGTCTGCGCATCGAGTGCCGGATTCCGGGGGCGGATACCAACCCATATCTGGCATTCGCTGCTTCGCTTGGCGCCGGGTTGGCGGGCATCGAGCAGAAGATTGAACCGCCAGACATGTTTGTTGGGGACGTATATGCAGCGACCGAACTCCCCCATGTTCCCAACTCATTGTCAGACGCCATGGATCGTTTGCGTTCGAGCGATTTTGCCAAGGCGACCTTCGGTGAAGACGTAGTCGAGCACTACGTGCGAGCGGCCGAAGTAGAAGTGGAAGCGGCGGCGAGGGCAGTCACCGATTGGGAACGCGCTCGCTATTTCGAGAGGATCTAGGGGTGGCGCGATTAGCCGGCAAGATTGTTTTGATCACGGGTGCCGCCTCGGGGATCGGTCGTGAAACCGCACTGCTCTTTGCAGCAAACGAGGCAAAGGTCGCGTGTGTCGATCTCACCGAAGAGGCCAATCAGGCAACCGTCGACGAGATCAATCAGTCGGGAGGAAACGCTATGGCGCTGACGGCTGACGTTTCCGTTGCTGCCGACATGGAACGAATAGTCTCCGAGACCGTCGAGCGCTTCGGGGCTCTGCACGTGGCATTCAACAATGCCGGGATCATGCATTCCGACGACGGAGACGTCGTTGCCACCGAGGAGCGAATCTGGGATCTCACGATGAATGTGAACGCCAAGGGTGTGTTCCTTGGCTGCAAATATGAGATTCCGGCGATGCTCGCCTCCGGCGGCGGATCGATCATCAATACAGCCTCCTTCGTCGCCATCCTCGGCGCGGCGGCCCCTCAGATCGCCTACACGGCTTCGAAGGGAGCCGTGCTGGCGCTGACCAGGGAACTGGCCGTCATCCATGCCAGGCAGAACATCAGGGTCAATGCCCTCTGCCCTGGCCCCTTGCGCACAGAACTGTTGATGAGCCTCCTCGACACAGATGAGAAGAAACAAAGGCGGCTCGTCCATGTCCCGATGGGTCGATTCGGAGAGGCCGCCGAGATGGCTCAGGCCGCGCTGTTTCTTGCATCTGACGAGTCATCGTTTGTCACTGGCACCGATTTTATGGTCGACGGGGGGTTGACCGCGGCCTATGTGACTCCCGAATGAGTGGACAGGTACTTGGCCCGTTCGTCGATGGGTTTTGCGTCGATGGGTTGGATGGCGCCCCGTCCAACATCAAAGATCCCAGCACCGGTACCTCGATTGCGGCCGTCGGTCGAGCCGGCCCAGAGGACGTCGACAAGGCAGTCAAGATTGCCCACCAGCGGTACGAGGACGGAGTTTGGAAAGACGCCCCCGTACGTCAACGTCGTGATGTGCTTCGAGGTATTGCTGATCTCGTGCGCCGGGACATGGACCGGCTCGCCCGCATCGAATCCGAGAACGCCGGCAAACCGATCACGGCAGCCAGGGGCGAGATCGGGGCCGTAGCTGCCACGTTCGACTACTACGCCGGCGCAGTGGACAAGTTCGGCGGGCAAACCCTTCCCTCCAGCGCCGACGGAACGCTGTTGACCTTTCGTGAACCACTCGGGGTGTGCGGAATGATCACCCCTTGGAACTTCCCGATGCTGATCCTTGCGTGGAAGGCCGCCCCCGCGTTGGCGATGGGAAACTCAGTGGTCGCCAAACCTGCCGAAGTAACTCCGTTGTCGGCCTTGGCTTTGGCCGAGTTGGCAGTCGAGGCCGGTGTGCCTCCCGGCGTGTTCAACATCATCAGCGGTCGCGGTTCGGTAGCCGGTTCCGCCCTCGTCGAACATCCCTTGGTGCGCAAGATCTCCTTCACCGGCTCGACCGAGATCGGAAGAGCGTCGTGTAGGGAAAGAGTGTAGATCTCGGTGGTCGCCGTATCATTAAAAAAAAAAACCCACCCCCCCACCCCCCCACCCCCCCCCCTACCCATTTCAATAATTTCGCGCACCCCCTGCGACGCCTGTTCCAACCCCACTACCATCATCCTTCGCAACACGTCTACTTTGCCTACATAGT
>CALCCX010000309.1 GCA_937900165.1 uncultured Acidimicrobiia bacterium
CAGTGTGACTGGAGTTCAGACGTGTGCTCTTCCAATCTCGGATGATTGAGTCCGGAGGACGAGACCTCGGTTGGCAGCAGATCCAACCCGGTGGCCATCGGTTCCTTCGCTCAGATCGGTGATTGGTTCGTTCGTTTCGTCAGCGTCGACGCGGATGCGACCGAGCGGGTGTTGGCCGGCGGGTTCAACGACTCTCCGGCGGCCGGGTCCAAGTACGTGCTCGCTGATATCGAAATCGTATACGTGGGTAGCGAATCTGAGAGTTTCTGGCTTGGCCTCGATTGGACTGGTGTCGGTCCTGAGAATGTTGCCCTCGATCCATTCGAAGCCACCTGTGGGCTTCTGCCAAACGAGCTGGGCAGTGCCGAGTTCTTCACCAACGGTTTCGCCTCAGGAGAGATTTGTCTTGCCGTTCAGGAGGAGAGCATCGAGTCCTTCGTATTCTTCTTTGATGCCTTTGACAGCGAGCGACAGTTCTTCGCACTCAGGGAAGATCAGGGAGAAGCGACGAACCTGACCGTGCCCGTTCTGGAGGTGGGTCTTGGTACTGAGCCAGGATCGCGAGGAAACGAGATCAGCTTTGGATCGTCAACCGTGATCGGTGAGTGGGAGATGGCCGTTGTCGGCTTCGACGGCGATGCAACCGAGGTAGTGCTCGGCGAAGCATCTTTCAACGAACCGCCGACGCTCGGCAATGTGTTCGTCATGGTCGATATCGAGGCCACCTACCTAGGGCCAGACTCCTCGAACTTCTGGTCGGACTTCAGCTGGCTGATTCTCGGCTCTGACAACGTCGCGCTGAATTCTTTCGATGCCGGTTGCGGCTCGTTTCCCAACGATTTCTCGTTCTCTGACCAAGTACTCGCGGGCGAGTCGACTGAGGGGAGCTTCTGTTTCGAGGTTTCAATCGACGAGGTCGACGCGCTATCCCTCATCATTGACGACTTCTCTACATTCGGACCTGAAGGGCGGATGTTCTTCGATCTCGGATAAGGGCCAGGAACCAGACCGATCTCGGCGTCGGCTCTGGAGCCGAACGAATGAATGGGCCCTGTGTGCGATTGTGGATGAGAGCACCTGGATGCAGGCTTAGAGCAGTCGTTTGCGACGCCCCGACCGGCTCCGTGGGGTCGGTTTGGCTGTCTGATCGATCAGTTGGCCCCCTCCGTTGGCGAGAGCCGCCAGGTCTGGTTCGACCAGGCCCACGTCAAGTCCGAGATTTCGCTGAAGGCTGTGCACGCTCAATGTCAAATTCGGCTGCACGATCGAGACGACCAGGCCGCCGGCGCCGGCTCGACCGGTGCGACCGGAGCGATGCAGATAGGCTTTCGAATCCTCAGACGGATCCCAGTGGATCACACAAGCGACATCATCAACATGGATTCCTCTGGCAGCAACATCCGTGGCGATCAGAGCGTCGACCTTGCTCTTGATGAATTGCTCCAGGGCTCGATTGCGCTCACGCTGCGAGCGTCCACCGTGTAGTGCATCGACGGAAACGTCGCGTTTTTCCAACTGGCGAGCCAGTCGGTCGACGCCCGAGCGTGTGTTGCAAAAGACGATGGTGGGGTGAGCCGCATCTATCACCTGGGCGGCCCAGGTGAGTCGGTCCGTGTACTCAACCCGCCAAAAGTGGTGTCTGGCGTTTGAGGTATCTGATTCTGGGCTCTCCGCCTCGTGTCGGACCGGATCGTTCTGGTAGTGATGAGATAGGACGGCAGCGTCTCCATCGAGTGTCGCGGAAAATAGCAAAGTCTGGCGATCATTGGAGGTCTGGTTTACGAGCCACCGCACCTGGTGGAGGAACCCCATGTCTGCCATGCGGTCGGCCTCATCGATGACGACGTACTCGACGTCGTGCAAGTCCGCCGCCCCTTGATCAACGAGGTCGGCTAACCGCCCGGGAGTAGCAACCAATACCTCTGCGCCATCTTGCAGCGCCGACTTCTGGGGTCCGTAGGCGACGCCTCCGTATACGACGGCGACGCTGCGATCGATCGCCTTTCCAAGCGGTCCGAGCTCGGTGGCTATCTGCTCGGCGAGCTCTCTCGTCGGGGCGAGGATCAGTGCTTTCGGTTTCCGTGCCTTGGCGCGTGGCACTAGCTGAAGAATGGGAAGCCCGAACGCCAAGGTCTTGCCTGAGCCGGTTGGAGCTTTACAGCACACATCGCGGCCCGCCAGGCCATCTGGGATCGTCGCAACCCGGACGGGGAACGGATCGTTGATCCCGGTGTCGGCTAGGGCGTCGACGAGGTCTGGCTCGACGCCAAGTTCGGAGAATGAGGTCATGTCGCTTTCTCGCCGACGAACTGCGAATCCAGATCGGAAGAGCGTCGTGTAGGGAAAGAGTGTAGATCTCGGTGGTCGCCGTATCATTAAAAAAAAAAAAAAAACGCACGACTGTAGTACTCTACATGTCATAC
>CALCCX010000310.1 GCA_937900165.1 uncultured Acidimicrobiia bacterium
CCGCTCTTCCGATCTCTACGAAATGGGTTTCGAGCCCGCGATGGGCGAACGCGGTCGCCATCTCGACACCGATTGGCGAAGCATCGACCACCACAGCCACCTTGGCGTCGTCGAGCACCTTATCGAACTCCATGGCCAGACGGATGTTCTTGACGTAGTGCAATCCAGCCAAGTCGCTGCCAGGCACTCCAGGGTCTCGATAGTTCCACCCGGTACCCAGAACCAGGCGGTCGTAGCTGACGGTGCCTTCGCCTGCCACCTCGATCTCCTGTTTTGAGGTGTCAACGCTCTCGACCTTGGTCGTGTAGCGGATGTCAAAGCCGGCGTCTTCATAGAACTTCTTGTCCTGGAGGAATAGGTTCTCGAATTTGTCTATCTCTTTTCCGTGAACGAATGGGATTCCACACGGGCTGTATCCGACGTCCTCGTACTCCGTGTACAAAATCACCTCGGCATCAGGCGCGACCCCTTTGGCGCCACCTTGTGCACCAATCCCTGCAGCCCCACCACCTACCACCACTACCCGCATCGCCTCGCGCCCTTCATTCGTCGATCAATGGGCCTCGTCGGTCGGCCCGCCATCGCAAAACCGGCGACTTCCGACCTCGTGCTCCCATTCGTTGTTGCCGTGGTTCGGCACCCCGAGCAACTACTAAAGTATGAAGACTCGTTTCCCATAGTATCAGTTGGAACACGAGGAGGTCGGCTGACGCGAACGCTACCTGGAATGGGCGCCACCCCTCAGATCGGTCGTAGTGCCAGCCATACCGCTTTCGCGGGCTTCGATGTCGGGTTGTGCCAACGATGACTCAGGTCTCCGCGGAAGTGGACCGACTCGCCGGGTCGAAGAGTCATCGTCTCGCCCTCGAACTCAAAACACAGCTCTCCCTCGAGCAGGTAGACCAACTCTTCGCCTGGATGGTTGGTAGGCCCTGGGCCAGACTCACTTCCGGATTGGGCTTCTGCGTAGGCGCCGGCCAAGAAAAAGCGACCGTACGGGCCCGAGATGCTCTTCAAGTCAAGGCCAGGAATCGATGTGAAGACCGATCGGCGGTTCTCAGGTGTTATGTGGACTGCCGGCTTGTCGCCCTCTTCGTCCTCGGAGATGAAATAGCTCACGGGTCGGTTCAGGGCGGCCGCCAGCTTCATCAACGTGGTGATGGTTGGGACCATGCCGTTGCGTTCGATCTTGTGGATCGCCGCCGCCGAAACGTCAGCCGAGTTGGCGAGCTGCTGCAATGAATGGCCCTTGCGGGTCCGCATGAGACGGACCTTGGCGCCGATCCCGCTGACGACCTCGGCCAAAGTGCTTGGCTCTGGTCCCCTCGCCTCTTCAGGCCCGCCGTCCTCGGCCGCATCCGCTGACTCAGACACTGGTCGCACCATCCACGATCAAGAGAGCTGAATCCGTATTCACGATGGCCGTTCGAATTTCGATGATTGTTGACATCCGATCAGAACCCTGGTGTAGAGACTGCAACCTGGGAGGTGATGGTAACCGCCCGCACGACCTTGCACTGTGCTCCCAAGATGGCGAGCCGATCTATCGCCGAGCAACGGGGGGTGGAGCGCACCCGCGGATCCTATGGAATGCTGTTTCCCAAGGCGAGAATGACTATCGGGATCCAGAACGTGTAGATGGCCACGCCCACCAGAATGGCGCCCAGAGGCTTGGCCTGTAGCCGTCCGTATGTAGTTGCTGCGATTGCCAGGAATGCCACGAACCACACGATGAGGATCGACCGGAACATCCATCCGCCGCTGAAGAAATCCCACCAGAACAATGGGACGATCGCCACGGGAATCGACAAGTTGCCGACCTGTCGGAGATCAAGGCCCTTGATCTCTGTGATTCCCAGGAGTGTGAAGAACATTCCGTAGAAGACGATGAGTCCGCCGAGAAGGATTGCGCCGTCGCCGAGGGTCAGGATATAGGCGGCTGACACGAGGTCGACGAGGCCGGCCACGAGAGAAACCCACCCAACGGATGTCAGGGGGTCCGCTGCACCCTCCTTTTTGTCGGCACCGATACCGAGGAAGTAGAGCCCGTTGAGCCACGCGGCCAGACCGGTACCAATGAAGACGAGTGTGATGGGGGGCATGTTGGCCTATTCCCTTCGTTAGTCCCGACCCTTTGTCGGATCGGAAACGATACGTGTCGTAAATTACTATCGGCAGAGGTGGATCGTCAACTAGTGCCATCTCGCTCAATAGGCGCCCGCCGGCTCCGGCACCAGGGGAGTGTCGACCTACGAAACACTGGCGGGTACCCTCGGCCTCATGGAGCTAGAGTTGTTCCCCAGACGCGGCCTCGACGTGGCCACGTCGCCGGCATTGTCTTCCACATGGACGATCGGCGGGTCAGCCTTGGCGACCGCCTCGTAGGTCTCCCCATCGCTGACCTTTGGACCTGACCCCAATCACCCGACAAAGGGCCCGTACTTATGGTCAGCCCAAACGGCCGAGTTTCGGGAACACTCGGGCAGCCTGGTTTGTCAGTCGACGAACATGAGATCAACTGATATCAGAAGCCGAATGGCTGGTCGACGTGGAATCTTGCCGGCGGCTCGATAGATTCAGTGTGATTGCCCGTCTAGATCCGCGGAGATATGTCTCACACTTCATCCAACGCGACCCATGCCATAGAGCGTCGCCGGGCGATCGTCACTTTGGCGGCGCTCGGCGTCGTTTTCGGCGACATTGGCACGAGCCCGCTCTATGCCTTCAGGGAAGCCTTCATCGTCGCCGACTTGGAGGTGAGCGAGGCCACCGTGCTTGGGGTGCTGTCGATGATCTTCTGGGCGCTGCTTCTCGTCGTGACGATCAAGTATCTGATTTTCGTGATGCGGGCCGACAATCGCGGCGAAGGGGGCATCCTCGCCCTGACGGCGCTGATCATGCGCAAAAGGGACCGGTCCCGCCGACAAGGCGTTCTCATTGCGGTCGGTCTGTTTGGGACCGCCTTGTTGTACGGCGACGGGATGATCACGCCGGCGATTTCTGTGCTGTCGGCGGTTGAGGGCTTGGAGGTCGCAGTTCCATCGCTGGGGCCATGGGTCTTGGTTATCGCCGCCCTAATCCTCATTGCACTGTTTACCAACCAGCACAGGGGAACGTCGGCGCTCGGCGCGTTGTTCGGTCCGATCATGGTGCTGTGGTTCAGCGTGCTGGCGGTGTTGGGGATCATCCAGATCATCGAGATGCCGTCGGTGCTCGCGGCGATCAATCCTGCGCACGCTGTCGGTTTCGCCTTCGACAGACCCACCTTCGCTTTCCTGGCGCTAGGCGGCGTGTTCCTGGTCGTCACGGGAAGCGAAGCGTTGTACGCGGACATGGGCCACTTTGGGACCCGCCCCATCCGGCTCGGCTGGTTCGGTCTCGTGTTCCCGGCGCTGGTGCTGAACTATTTCGGCCAGGGCGCCCTGCTGCTGGCTGACCCGACGGCGATCGAGAATCCCTTCTACCGGCTGGCTCCGAGTTGGGCAGTCCTTCCGCTGGTGCTCCTGGCGACCATGGCCACAGTCATCGCCTCCCAGGCCCTGATCTCGGGCGCCTACTCTCTCACCTCCCAGGCGATCCAACTCGGCTATCTCCCCCGGCTGCGTGTCGACCACACCTCGCCGCGCCATTTCGGACAGATCTATGTGCCCACTGTCAACTGGATACTGATGGTGGCGGCAGTGGCTCTCGTGTTCTCCTTTGGGTCCTCGAGCCGGCTGGCCGCTGCCTACGGGGTTGGGGTGGCGACCGACATGGTGATCACCGCCCTGCTGCTGTTCGTAGTGATGCGAAGCCGGTGGCAGTGGAGCCTGGCGCGAGCGGCGATCCTGATCGGCGCATTTCTGGTGGTCGACCTCGTCTTCTTCGGAGCGAACATCACGAAGATCCCGGCCGGTGGCTGGTTCCCGCTGGTGATCGGCGTGATCGGATTCACGCTCATGGCGACCTGGAAGCGGGGCACCGAGCTCAAGCATGCACGGTTCGACGCCGGCAAACTTCCCGTCGAGCGTTTTGTCGCCTCGATCGCCGACCACCCCCAGCAGCGGGTGTCTGGCACCGGCGTGTACCTGTTCGCCCGGTCCGGCGAGACGCCTCCGACCCTGCTCACCAACCTTCGCCACCACGAGGTCCTCCATGAGACGGTCGTACTGGTCTCGGTTCAGGTGGCCGGTCACCCTCGCGTCCAGGCCGCTCGGCGAGCCGATGTGGAGAGCCTCGGCCAAGGCTTCTACAAGGTCGATCTCCACTTCGGGTTCGTTCAGGAGCAGGACGTGCCTACTGCGTTGGGTGACATCGTGCACCCCGAGTTCGGGTTCGATGCGTCACAGGCGACCTACTTCCTCGGTATAGAGCGGATCCTGGCCAGCGAGTTCCCCGGGATGGCGCTGTGGCGTGAGCACCTGTTTGCGTTCCTGCACCAGAACGCGGCAAGCGCCTCACGTTTCTTCCGACTTCCTGTCGATCAGGTCGTCGAGGTCGGCATTCAGCTAGAAATCTGACAGCGACCCAAAGGTCGGAACATGTTCCGTTCTGGTCCAATCAGTTGCATACTTCGCTAGACGCTCGGTGGGATCTCACATGAGCAGAATGATTGGGGCGTACTGATCAGCGATCATCCGAGTCTCAACGAGCCGATCGTCGGCGACCCGTCCTCTCCCGGCAGATCGCGTGAGGCCAGGGCCGGCTTGGTGGCCGCGTTCGCGCTGATCGTCGGCCTCGCTATCGGCTGGATTTTCGGAGCATTGCAGACGGAGTCACCCCGGCCGGACTCATCCGCCCTCTCTGTTGCTACGACCTTGGCTTCGCAGCCCGCGGTCACCGTATTTTCATCGACGTCCACGGTGACCGCCGACAACGATCAGGCTCCCGACTCGACTGTGTCGCGACCGGTCAGAGTCCTGCCGCCGGTGAACCGGCCTGAAGTGGAGCCGATGCCCGGCGCCGTGGTACTCGAAGGCGAGGTGGCCCTTACCCGTGCCTTCGCCTCAGATGGGAGCACCCTATACATCTTTCGACCTGGTGGCACCCTAGTCCGTCGGGAGGAGGTGCCTTTGTCGCCCGGAGACTTTGAATACCCGATGCTGATCACGAGCGGTCGCCTAGCGTTCGTGGGTTCTGATGGCGCCTTCATTCTTGACGTCGATCTTTTGGACCGACCCGAATCGTTGGGTGGGGCTCGGTACCTCGTTCCGGGTGCACGGCCCGGCTTGATTTGGGTTGTCGGTGACACGTGGGTCGCTCCGCTCGATGTTGAAACCGGAAGGGTCGGGACTCGCTCTGAAATCGCCGAGGAGTTTTCGTGGGTGATAACGGGGCTTGCCGATGGGCTGGCTGTGATACCTCTGGACGAGGAAGCCTATGGACCGAGCGCCTACTGGACCCCGACCTCTGGCTTGGAAGCAATTGAACTGACCAACCCGACTCAGTCGGGGATCCGGACGGCAGCCAATGACGTCGCTGTCGTCGTCTCGCCTGGTGTTATCCGAGTCCTCAACCTCGAATCCAACAGATCGGAAGAGCACACGTCTGAACTCCAGTCACACTGATATATCTCGTATGCCGTCTTCTGCTTGAAAAAAAAAAAAAATACTAAATAATAAAAGATCGGAAGAGCAAACGTCCGAACTACTCCGCCATACCTCTCCCCCTCCATACTGATCATCC
>CALCCX010000311.1 GCA_937900165.1 uncultured Acidimicrobiia bacterium
TGCATGACTGTATGTGATCAGAGTATATGTGGATTCGTATAAACACGCACACCCATAACATCGTTTGTCTGTTTTGTTTTTTTTTTAATGATACGGCGACCACCGAGATCTACACTCTTTCCCTACACGACGCTCTTCCGATCTAGGCTACAACTTGGCGCGCTCAATGTTCGACAGCGACCTACGATTGTCAACCATGATGGCCGAATTGCAAACGGATCGCGACGCTTTGATTGCGCTCTTCGGCCGCGATAGATCCACCCACATCTACGGCCTGGCGGACCTCGAAGAACAATATTGGAGCCGTTCCAAGTGGTGGCTGAGGGGAGACGCAGCGGTCGGACTCATCGGGATACCCGGGTCGAATACTTCCGTGGTGTACGCGGTGTCCGCCGCCGACCCTCTTGGAACCAAGTCGCTCCTGGCCGATTTGGCGGCGGTTGGAGATCTCCCACAAGAATTCGTGATCACCGGACCGACCGGGATGGCATCGGCCCTGTCGCCCTCCAGGCGAATCGACTGGGTCGCCGCTCACCGCAAGATGTTGCTGGTCTCTCGCTCGGAGCCGATTCCACATTCACACCTCGAACCGAAGTCACTGGGTATGAACGACGCGGCCTCCATAGGCACGTTGCGGGCCAATGACCCCGATGCAGGTGGCTTCTTCTATCCGGGCCTGCTCGAAGTCGGCCCGTATCTGGGAATTTTCATTGGAGGCGAGCTGGTAGCTATGGCCGGCGTCCACGTCGCCAGCCACCAATACGACGTCGTCGCGGTCGGCAACGTATTCACCCACCCCGATCACCGGGGGCGTGGGCTCGCCGCGACGCTCATGGTCAGACTACTCAAAGAGTTGCGGAGCGAGTTTGGCTCGGTTGGATTGAATGTCGAGGAGGCGAACCAAGGCGCGATTCGACTGTACGAACGGCTCGGCTTTGAGCAGGTGATGGACTACGACGAGGCTGTGGTCTCCGGGATACATGGGTAGGCTGGCGTTTCCTTGGACCGACGAAGAGGTGGGACATGAAATTGACACGACTGGTTGGCCTTCTGCTGGCTCTTGCCATGGTGGCGGCGGCTTGCGGTGGCGGCGATGACGACGGCGCGACCGGTGGAGACGCGGCGTGCGGAAGTGTTGGGGATCTCGATCTGAAGGTGGATGGCAAGCTCACCGTGGCTACCGGAGAGCCAGTGTTTCCACCCTGGATGATTGAAGATGATCCCACCAACCAGCAGGGGTTTGAGTCTGCGATCGTCTACGCGGTTGCCGAGCAGATGGGCTTCGGAGCCGATGATGTCGATTGGGTGCGGACCGGATTCGACGAGGCGATCGCTCCGGGTCCCAAGGACTACGACTTCAATATCCAGCAGTTCTCGATCACCCCGGAACGTGAAGAGATCGTCGACTTCTCCGAGGGGTATTACATCGCCGAGCAGGCGGTCATCACGGCGGCGGACTCTCCGTTCAACGGCGCTACGTCAGTTGCGGATCTCAAGGATGCGGTACTTGGCGCGGCGATCGGCACGATCAGCCTCGACTACATCGAAGGCGTCATCGATCCGACGACTGCTCCGCCTGTCTTTAACGACAGTTCGGCAGCGACCGCGGCCTACGAGGCCGGTCAGATCGATGGTTTGGTGGTCGATCTGCCAACAGCCTTCTTCTTGGTAGCGGTCCAGTTCGAGGATGCGGCGATCATTGGCGTGCTGCCTAGGGTCGGCGGTGGCGAACCTGAGCAACTGGGGATGCTGTTCGAGGACGGCAGCGGCCTGGTCGAGTGTGTCAATGAGGCTCTGAGGACGTTGCATGGAAACGGGGCCATCGAGGCCATCGAGGACGAATGGTTGACCGACGGCGGCGACATCCCGTCCCTCTCCGAATAGTCGTGGGTCGCATGATTTGGCCAGTAATTTGTGGGACGGACCACTAGCGGTTGGGCGATTCGTCTGAGAGTGGTATCGAATCAGGTGGGGCGGGTAGCGGTCCTCCCCACCTGATCGGCAGATTTAGCCGACTCAGATCTGAGCTCGGGAAGGATGACGCCAGGCCTGCCCTGATCGGGTTCGCTTCGACGCTTGCCTTTTTCGGGGTTGTCATATGGGCGGTGGCCGCCAGTGGAAACTGGCCGAGAGTCCAGCGGTCGTTTTTCAGTGCTGAGGCCTTCCGGAACGCCTGGCCAGATGTACTCGGAGGGTTCTGGCTCGATCTGCAGATGTGGGTCGTCGCGGAGATCCTCATTCTGGCCTTGGCGTTGCTCCTGGCCGTGCTGCGAACACTTAGAGGCCCGGCGTTTCTTCCACTCAGGGTCGTGTCGATAGTGTTCATCGATATCTTCAGGGGGGTGCCGTTGCTGCTCGTCATCTTCTTGCTTGGTTTCGGAGTACCTGCCCTTCAGATCCCCGGGCTGCCCAACAGTGCGCTGGTGTGGGGCGTGGTGGCCCTGGTTCTCAGTTACGCCGCCTATACGGCCGAGGTCTACAGGGCCGGCATCGACTCGGTCAACGAGTCGCAGCGTTCGGCGGCCAGATCACTCGGACTCACTCAGTGGCAAGCCCTCAGGTATGCGGTCCTTCCCCAGGCGGTACGCAACGTGGTCCCGGCCTTGTTGAACGGATTGGTGAGCCTCCAAAAAGATGTCGCCCTGATTTCCGTACTCGGCGTGCGTGAGGCGGTCAGAGAAGCGGACATTATCAGAGCGAGGACATTCAACTTCACTTCTCTGGTCGTGGCCGCGGTTTTGTTTCTCTTGGCCAGTGTTCCGCTCGCGCGGCTGGCGGACTGGTATTCGGCCAGGGACAGGGCCAGACGATCGCAGTCGGCGACATGAGCAAGGACGTCATCCCCCAAATCACACTTGACAATGTGCATAAACGGTTCGGCAAACGTGAAGTGCTGATCGGCATCGACCTGGAGGTGGCAGAGCACGAGGTGATTTGTCTGATTGGCCCAAGTGGCTGTGGCAAGTCCACGTTGTTGCGCTGTGTCAATCTCCTCGAGCGAATCGAAAAAGGAAGAATTCTGTTCGGCGGAATTGATATTACCGCCCCTGGTGTGAATGAAAACGACATCAGGAAGCGAATGGGCATCGTTTTTCAGGCTTTCAATCTGTTCCCACATATGACAGTCCTCGAAAACATCACCCTCGGGCCCCGTCGGGCCCACGGAATTGCCAAGGTGGAGGCAGAAGCACGCGGTCGTGACCTACTCGACGGGTTCGGGTTGGGCGACAAGGCCGATGAATATCCGGATCGGCTTTCGGGAGGACAACAGCAGCGGGCCGCCATCGTGCGGTCCCTGATGGGCGATCCCGAGGTTCTGCTGTTTGACGAGGTCACATCTGCCCTCGATCCTGAGCTGGTTGGCGAAGTGCTCGGTGTGATCAGAGGACTGGCAGAGCGCGGCATGACGATGATTCTTGCTACCCACGAGATGGGGTTCGCCAGGGACGTGGCCAATCGAGTTCATTTCATGCACGAGGGCAAGATTCTCGAATCTGGGCCCCCGGCCGAACTGTTCAAATCGCCGAAGGCCGAACGTACCCAACAGTTCTTGAAGCGGGTGATCGAGGCCGGCCGCCTGTAGCGATCGAAGTCATTGGTGGTCGGCCTCCTCGATCGACTCGAGCCCGGCGAGCGAGCCGTACTTTGATTCGTGAAGTTCTCGAGCCGACGTCATCCAGTCGTCCCGCTGGATCCGGTCGGGGAAGGATCCCAGTGCGTCAGAAATGACCTCTACCTCGGGGTCCGTGAGGTTGGCGAGCTGGCGGAAACTCGTGATCTCCATGCTCTTGAGCATGCCCCCAATCTTGGGTCCGATTCCGCGAATCCTGGTGAGATCGTCGTGTACCGCCTTGGCATCGCCTCTGGTTCTGGCGGCTATGGCGGCGACGGCGGTCGCCGCAACCTGGCCAGAATCCGCAGGCACCTCGATTGCCAGCTGAGCGGGAAAAGCTTCAGGCAGGACCTCTTCCTGGAGTCTCGATCCGGAGTCGCTCTCGGCCACGACCTGGGCTGTGGCGATCGCGCTGGCTGCGTCCGCTCTCCGGCGTAGGTCAGCCAATTGAGTCTCCAGCTCTTCGATCCTGCGATCCCGGTCCGTGACGGTTGATGCAAGATCCTGTGCCTCCGCCGCGGACTTTTCGAAAGCGGAGGCCTTCGCCTCGGCTTCGGCCATCTGGCGTAGCGCATCATCGGAGAGTCGGACCGCCTCGTCCCTGGCAGTCTCGGCAGATCGGATTGCTACGTTTGCCTCATCCAAGTTGGTGGTGAGTTCAGAGAGCCGCTGCTCAAAGTCGGAATCCGTGGATGCGCCTGTTTCCAGTTCAGCCTGCATTGCGCGCATCCGGCCCTGTGACTCGGCGAGCTGGTCGTTCAGCCCGACGATCTCGACGTTTCTTTCGTCCAGTCTCGCTCTGATCTGCCCCATCTCTGACGCGTGGCTGCGACGGCTCTGGTCGAGTCGCTGCTCGACCTCACGTCTCGCCATGGATCGGCTCAGGACAAACCCGAACAAACCGCCGATGACGGCAGAGATGATCAAGAAGACGAGGATCTCGCCAATGGCGTAACGCATTTCAAACGCTCCCTTCGACCTGGAATTCGATCCTACGGTTGGCCATCTGCCCCTCGGCGGTTGAGTTGGTGGCGATCGGACGACTTTCACCGAACCCGATGGAGGTCAGCCGCCCACTCTCAACTCCGGCCTCAATGAGATAGTTGACGACTGACCTCGCCCTCGCCTCGCTGAGCGCTAGATTGTCGGCCGCCGAGCCGACGTCATCGGTATGGCCTTCTACCACACCGCGCAACTCTGGGCGGTCTATCAGTATCGCCGCGACCTCGTCGAGTCGCTCGGCTGCGTCAGGCGTGATTTCCGAGCTGCCCGATTCGAAGGTCAGCGAAGTGCCGATGATTTCGTTGATGGAGGCAACCGCGGCGGTGGTGCCCGGGTCTGCTTCGACGATTGTCAGCTCGTTGATCACCGGAGTCGGAGAGACGAGTGCCACAACCGAATCGAAGATCGACTCGCCTTCGGCCTCGCTCGGGACGATACCTCGCAGGTACACGCCTTCTGCGGTAACTATCAGGTCGAGTCGCCGGCCTTCC
>CALCCX010000312.1 GCA_937900165.1 uncultured Acidimicrobiia bacterium
AAAGTGGTAAGGAGGAGTACGGAAGTGTGAGAGAAAAGAGAGAAGTAAGGACATGGCGACGGGTAGTGGAGCGGGGGTAGATAGTTGGTAAGAAAATTTATTTTTTATTTTTCATATTATATTGTTGTTTTTTTTTTTTCAAGCAGAAGACGGCATACGAGATATATCAGTGTGACTGGAGTTCAGACGTGTGCTCTTCCGATCTGATGAAGACACGCCACCTCCCACGGGTGCAGGCCGAGAACGGAAGCGACCCACCCGGTCGAGGCACAAGCCGAGCCCAGCAGGACAACGCCTTGGAAGTAGGTTGTCGGGTCGAGCTCGAGGCCGCCCCATTGTTTGGGTTGCAGGGCGCTGAGCACTTTGGCAGCTTGTAGCTCGGCGATCGTCTCGTCTGGCACACTGCCCAGGCGCTCGGTTCGCTCCGCTCTCCCGGCAATAGCCGGCAACAATTCGCGTATCCCGTCGAGATACTCATCGGACGCCGTTGAGGTGTCCCCGGTAGCCGACTGCTGATCCTGCGCCGTTGAGGATTCCAACGCCGTCATCGCTCGCCTCCACCAATGAGAACCGGGACCCGGTCCTGATCGGACCTGAAAACCAGAGATTCGACCTCGCCCCCAGCGCGTAGACGCTCCAAGATGGCGTCAGGGTCGAAAGTCTCGCCGATGGGGTTGGCGGCGAATGCTTCGCTCTCCATGAACGCTGTAGCGGCATCCGGATCGAGCAGATCGACCTGGAACTCCGACTGATTACCATCCGGGTCCGCGTAGTACATCGACAAAGTAGGGCCGTGCCTCAGACAGGTGACAGGTCGAACACCCATCTCATTCAGGCGGTCGAAAGTCGCCATGAGGCTGGTGAGATCGGGCCAGGAGTACGCCACGTGATGGACTTTCGGCGGGCCTGCCGGCGCGCTGTCGTCGCCAGGGCCAAGGTTGATGAAAGCAAACCGATGGTGCTCCTCATCGTAGGTGGCAAACAGGATGGTCTCACTTCCGTGAACGATCCGAGCCTCGAACACCTTCAGATACCAATCGACCATCTCGTCGAAACGGTTGGTCATGTAGACCACGTGAACAAGTCGACCCTTGGCAACCATGATTCTCTCCTTTGTATCCAGCCTTATCCGGCAACGGTGGTTTCGGTTACAGACCGATTCGCGACGGGCACGAAAGGCCTCAGGAACATCTCGACCAGAGCGTCAGCGTGCGCCTCGACCAGGTCGGGATCGTTCAGATCAATCCCAAGGAGTTCGGCCTCCGGGGAGTTGGCGTAGGGCAGCGATGATGCGCCAATCAGAGTGTGGTAGAGCATGGACGGCGGCAACGTCGACGACGCTGCACCCAGTTGAAGACCCTGCCAGTGCGAATGCAGAACCTGGTAGCGCTGACGAAGGTGGGTCTCGACCAGCCAGTTGAGCCGCTCACTCGGTGCCGAACCCTCGTGCATAGATCGGAAGAGCACACGTCTGAACTCCAGTCACACTGATATATCTCGTATGCCGTCTTCTGCTTGAAAAAAAAAACAACAAAAAATCCAAATACAAAAAACAAGTATAAGCGAATATCTCCTCACTTCTACACACACTCTCCACGACAAC
>CALCCX010000313.1 GCA_937900165.1 uncultured Acidimicrobiia bacterium
GACAACTCGGTGGCAACAATCGAGCCCAGGGCGAGGATCGGGTCACGCTCTCGAGTCACGATCGCGGCGGGTCCGTTTCCATTCGTGATCAACTCGGCGAGCACCGAAGATGCTGAAGAGCTGCCCCGACCGTGCGGCAGCACGAGAATGCGCCCACCGATCACGGCTCCGCATTGGGGGTGATGCGGATCGGTAATCTTCCCGTTGTCGGAGTCGACGCCTCCCCAGAAACTGATCGGCTCGTCGAGGACAAGGGTCATTCCCTTCGCGTGGCCACCAACAAGCACCGTGGCGTTGATTGAGATCGTCATTGGCTCGGCTCCTCGATCCGGCCCGTCACGGCCGATTCGACACACGCCTCGACTGACGCGAACACGACATCGATGCCCAGGTTGGCAGGTGCGTAGTAGGCCCACTTGGCCGAATCGGTCATCGCCACGCCGTCTCGGTGGGTCAGGATCTGAGTAGCGTAAGTGCAGGTATCGGTTACGAACTTGACCCCCGAGGCTTCGAGTCGGCCGACCAGTCCTGCCTCCTCGGCTTGGGTGAGCGCCGCCCGGTTGGTGTTGAGATAGACGTCCAGGTCTTGTGACACGTGGCGGTCCCCGAGAAGCTCGGCGAAGCGGGATATCTGGTCGATCGAATAGTGGGGGGTTCCGACGCTGATCGAGCGCAAGATGCCGCCAGAGGTGGCTGTACTCAGCTCACCATGTGCCTTCGCGAGCATCTCTGCGCTGATCTCGATTGTTGGGGGCGATTCGCCGCCTGCCGCACTGGCAAGATCGGGCGCTTCAGGAGTGATACCGACCACGTGGATGAGGCCGACCGAACCCGATGAGGCGCTCGCCGCGGCCATCGCCTTGAGTTGATCCTCTGTTGCAGTCTCGATGCCGATCACCGCCGGCACCGTGGTCCCGCAATCTCGACCGATGATGTGACCGACCAGCGCGAAAAAGACATCACCGCCGTCGTCGCCGTTGTACACACCTCGGACATCGATGGTGACCCCGGCCCGTCTCCCCTCATCGAGGTGGAGGCCGGCGGCCGGTGCCCGGCCGGTTATGGCGGCGGCGACATCGATGAAGTCGCCATACCGATCTGTTCTGGCTCCGAGAACCGAGTTGGCGAAGACGATGGCGTTGGACTCTGCCCAGGCGATGTGTTCGCCAAAACTCGGGCGCTCCAAGAGTTGATATGGCGCACAGGTCCAGGTCGGAGAGCAACCAAGTGCCACGTATGTGTCCATCAACTCCCGAGACGCCGCAGCCTCGTTTGGGGGGCCTTGGTAGAGATCAGGATGCAGGAGATCGAGTGACGAAACATTGAGAGTGGTCGGTACGCCGACGGTCGCGCCCCCTTCGACGAGGGTGGTGGCATAGCGGAGCCCGGTCGGGCCGTGATAGAGGCAGCCATCGATGTGGGCGGCGGTGATGTCGAGCAGCTCGGTGGCGCCGCTCGCCTGTGCCATACCCACCACGATCCGCATCGCCATCGCAACCCCGGGGCCATGCTCGCCGTTGAGTTTCGCCTGGTCCTCGTCGGTCAGTGAGATCATGTAGGAATCCGTGGGTCGTGTCGCCCGGACGCTACCTGTTCCGGGCGGCCGGGCGGGCCACTAGCGTGCGGAAATGGATTTGGGCGAGTACCAAAGCGAATTCACCGAAAACGACCGCTACCTGAACTTTGCCGGGATCGGCCCGATGTCGAAGCGGGCCCTGGCCCGTCTCAACGAGTACGGCGAGATGATGACAGTATCTGACGAGTCACCGGTGCTGGGACTGATGGACGGCTTGGCAGAGGCTCAGCGGCTCGGTGCAGAACTGCTCGGAACCGATGCTTCCCATGTCACTTTCCCGTCTTCGACGTCCCACGGGCTTTTTGTGGTCGCCTTCGGCCTTTCCGGCGGCAACGTGGTGGTGCCCGCCAACGAGTTCCCTGCCAACCTCTATCCGTGGGTCAGGGCGTCAGAACTCGGTCTCATCGAGCTGCGGTTGATCGACGTGCCTGATGGTCGGATCACCGCCGACCTGTTGGCCCCTCACATTGACGCGGACACCTCGGCGGTAGCCATCAGCGCCATCGGATACTCGAGCGGGTACCGGGCCGATCTCGATTCGATCCGAGAGGTGTGTCGCGACTCCCTGTTCGTCATCGACTCTGTCCAGGCCTCTGGTGCCTGGCCAGTGGAGATGGGCCACGGCGATGTTGTGGTCACCGGATCCCAAAAGTGGATGCGGGCAGGAGTGGGCACGGCGCTGGCGGGGTTTTCCGACCGAGCGCTCGAGCGGCTCGGGACGACCTTGACGGGATGGATCGCAGTCGAGGACATGTTCGGACCGGCCCCGGCCCCGCACCCGGCCCTTTCCGACGCTGCGAAGTTCGCGATGGGTTCGCCGTCATTCCTCAGCGTCGGCGCATTGCTGGGCAGCCTCGAGGTAACTCTGGAGGCCGGCATCGAAACGATCGAGGCGGCCATGGTCGAAAGAAGATCGGAAGAGCGTCGTGTAGGGAAAGAGTGTAGATCTCGGTGGTCGCCGTATCATTAAAAACACCCCCCCCCCCCCCCCCTGCACCTCTTCTATACGGCACAGTGTCTAGATCTGTGCGCTCTCC
>CALCCX010000314.1 GCA_937900165.1 uncultured Acidimicrobiia bacterium
TCGCCTCGTGACCTCCGATCTGTCCTAGCGCCCAGGCTGCGTGGCCACGGATTCTTGGACTGCGGTGCTCGAGACACACGGCTATCGAGCCGACGTGGCCAGGTCCGCCAACGTTGCCAAGCGCAACGAGGGCGTTGCGGCGCAAGAAATTGGGGTCGTTCTTCGGAAAATAGAAACGGTTGTATTTGGTTCTGATCTCCGCGTCGGAGAAACCGATCAGCTCGACCAAGTCGACCGTCCCACGAGAATCGGTCGATGCCGAGAGTCGCCGGTCTCCAGGCGGACAGGCTTCGAGGCAATCGTCACACCCGTAAAGCCGGTCGCCCATCGCCACTCGAAACTCAACAGGTATCCATCCTGGCGCCTGGGCAATCGCGGCCAGACAACGGCGGGCGTCTAGAACCCCTGGCGCGATCAGGGCTCCAGTCGGACAGGCCGGCAGACAAGCCTCACACGTCCCGCAACCCCTCACCATCTGCGGGTCTGGTTCAAATTCATGATCGGTCACAATCGATCCCAACAACAGCCATGGCCCAGCGGCTGGGGTCATGGCCATCGTATTCTTGCCCCACCACGCGATCCCTGCCCGAACCGCGGCAGCACGATCAACCAGCCGGTTGTCATCAACCAGAATCTCGGCCTTGGCGCCTTCTGCCAGCAGGGCTCGCGCCAACGGCGCCATGGCGTCTTTCAAAGGCTGATAGGAATCGTCCACGGCAAAGCGGGCGATTCGCCCCAAACCAGACCCTCGCCGTGGTGTTCCGGCCAACGGCAGATAGCTACCTGCGACGACGACCAGCGAACGCGCCCATCTGTAGGAACGCACGACGTCGGTGGCCGTCTTCGGGTCAGCGTAAGTGAATGCGAGTCGGGCGTTCAGGCCCATCTCGACTCTGTCTTGGATCGTGGCAGAGACATCGTCGAACGGGTCGGCATTCGTGAACCCAATTGCTTCGAGACCGGATTCGTGGGCAAGTTCTCGAAGGCGGGCCTTTGACAACATGGGACGAGGCTATCGCACTGTGAATCGTCCTCGCTTGCTCCTAGCTCACATCGCCTCGGGATCAAACCGGCCTGTCAGCCGGCGGCGGCCGCTCCTCCATCTCGGGGGAGCAACCGCAGCCGCGGCACGAGGCCTTGGCCGGCAAGGGCTTCGAGGGCAGAGGCCTCCACCTGGCTGAGTTCAACCGACCGCTGATCGTTTGTCAGCAGCATGGTCATCACGCAGTCGTCGCACGCGCTGGTGTGCTGCATCGCGCAGCAGTCGCAGTCGATCAGCAGAGCAGTCTCGTCGGGTTTGGCGATCGGCTCGGGTGTCAGGTTGTCTCTCCAAGTTTGCATCTGGTCCTCAACAAATCACAGGTGTCATCGGACAGGGGCGTTGGATGAGGGGGCCTGGGCCGGACGAACCCCGCCCCCTCATCGCATCGCCGTTTCCTACTCCGATCCGCTTCTTCTCAGACACTACGAACCAGGTGTGACAGAAAATTCCCAGGGAAACGAATCAACCCGACACGAGGCTTCAGGATCGGGTGATCCATCCGGTCAGAGCCTGCCCCCAGAACCCCAAGGCTCCAACCTTTTCCGAGCCTTCCCTGACCCGGCGGTCGGTCGAGATGACGATCGAGTTTCCACCGAGTTCGGTTGCCAGCATGAGGATCTCGTCGTCAGCAAGGTGGCCTCCCGTGGTGAACCGGACCTCGACGCCACCTGGACCGGGCTCCGAGGTGATACCGCCCTCCTGATTTGAGTCGTACACGACGACAACTCGGTGCCGGCTGACGGCTAGCCTCTTCAACTTCGCCAGCTCTGCGTTAAGTCGGTTTCGAAGCGTGGCCGATGCAAACTCCTCTGGATCCAGAAGGTGTGTCACGTTGTACCCGTCGACCAGAAGCGTTATTGATCTCGGGAGGGTCATCATCCAATCGATGGCTGCACGCGAATCTGGAGCAACACCAGTCGGCAGGACCAGGGACAATTCGCTGAACGGGAGGGTAGGCTCGGCTACGACGGTGTCGGGACCGAATGCGACTACTACCTCGTCAAGTAATCGGGCCCGGTTGATCGGATCGAGATCGCTCCACAACGACCGAGCGGGAGGTTGTTCTGCCGGACGACCCAGCCGGCGCTCGCGCAGGAGCTCTCTCCTCACCGCGCCGAACCGGTCCTTGGTTTCGGCGAGCTCTTTGATCACCGACTCCAACTGCGCCTCAAGGCCTGACCGCTCCCTCCTCAGGGAGTCGACCTGCTCCGCGTCGACGTTTCGGCTTGTCTTGGCGGTCGACCGCGCCGCAGTAGTCCGCCGCTCAGCTTCGACGATCGCCAGCTCCGCCTCTCGTTGCGCTTGCCTTGCTTTGCGGCGAAACGACGTGAGCTCAGCTTCTAACTCCGAGACTCGTTTGGCCAGCCGACGCTCCTCTCGTTCAGCAACCCTCACGTCTCCCTCCTTCCGAAGCTCAGCCAGACGCTCTTCCCAACCTCGCGGGCGGCAGACAAAAAGAGCGGAGGCGGCCAGCGTCGGGATCGATGAGCCGGGATCAGCGGTATCCCAATCATCTATGACTCTCGCCCTGAACCATGCGTTGTTGTTTATCTCCTCGATGAGGTTCCTCGCCAATGGGGCGGGCAGGTTGCGGCCGGTCTGTTGCGAAACCCGCACGAGACGCGCTGGAATTTCCTCGGGAGTGAGCTTCCGCAACGTAGCCCTGGCCGCATCGACTGCCGGGCCGAACATCTCCAACGCGCTTCTATCCATCCCGGTCATATTCGCCGCCGTCCAATACGAGGTTGACAAGAGTCTGCCAGCGAACGCATACTTCGGCGATATGATCAGCAATCTTCTCGTAGTAATTCTGTAGCGCACACGTCACATCCCGACGTGTGCGACATCATGCCCTCCCTTCCGGGGGGCATTTTTCTTGCCCTACTGCCCTACCGACCCAGCCGCCCACCATCAAAAGGACCAACCCATGAGCGAGACGACCGGAGCCCATGCCCTGATCAAGTCCCTGGAGCATGAGGGAGTCGAGGTGGTATTCGGAGTACCTGGCGGGGCGATCCTGCCTGCCTATGACCCACTGTTGGACTCCCCCATTCGCCACGTCCTGGCCCGTCACGAACAGGGGGCCGGCCACATGGCCCAGGGTTACGCATGGGCCACCGGCAGGGTCGGTGTGACCATCGCCACTTCAGGGCCTGGGGCCACGAATCTGGTGACGCCGCTGGCCGACGCCCTGATGGACTCGGTTCCGTTGGTCGCCGTGACCGGCCAGGTGCCGACCTATGCAGTGGGCAACGACGCGTTTCAGGAGGCCTATACGACCGGGATCACGCTTCCGGCCACCAAACACAACTACTTCGTGACCGATGTGGAGGAGATCTCTTCCGTCGTGAACGAGGCGTTCCATATTGCGTCTTCCGGTCGTCCCGGTCCCGTGCTGATCGACGTGCCGAAGGACATCCTCAACGCCAAAACGACTTGGTCAGAGCCCGGCAGTCTCCATTTGCCCGGCTACAAACCCACCACCAAGCCTCACCCTCGCCGCATCGCCGAGGCAGCCGACATGATCGCCGCCGCGGAGCGACCGGTGCTCTATGTGGGGGGAGGCATCATCAAGGCAGGCGCCACTGACCAGCTGACTGCATTGGCCGAGGCGACCGGAGCACCGGTGGTGACCACGCTGATGGGCAGGGGCGCCATGTCCGACCATCACCCCAACGTGTTGGGGATGCCTGGCATGCACGGCGTCTACGCCGCCACAGCGGCCATGCAAAAGGCGGACCTGCTGATCGCGATCGGGGTCCGTTTCGACGACCGAGTCACCGGTGACCCTGACGCGTTCGCTCCATTCGCGAAAGTCATCCACGCCGATATCGACCCCGCCGAGATCGGCAAGGTGCGGGAACCGGAAGTACCAATCGTGGGCGACGCCCGCCAGGTCCTCCTCGGATTGATCGAGGCATGGGGCGAGCGCGAGCAACCCAACCTGGACAAATGGTGGACAACCCTGCGCAACTGGCAGGAGGACTATCCGCTCCGCTACGACCAACAGGATGATGGTCCCATCAAGCCGCAGTACGTAATCGAGCAGATTTACGAAGCCACAGGGGGCGACGCGACGGTGGTCGCTGGAGTTGGCCAACATCAGATGTGGGCTTCGCAGTTCTGGAAGTTCGATGATCCCCGCCGCTGGATCAACTCCGGTGGCCTTGGCACCATGGGCTTTGCCGTCCCCGCCGCAGTGGGCGCCAAGGTCGGAACCCCGGACAAGATGGTCTATGCCATTGACGGGGACGGTTGTTTCCAGATGACCTTCCAAGAAATGATCACTGCCGCCGAGGAGAACATCCCTGTAAAAGTGGCCGTCATCAACAACCATGCGTACGGGATGGTCCGTCAATGGCAGCGGTTGTTCTACAACGAACGTTACTCGGCGTCAGAACTG
>CALCCX010000315.1 GCA_937900165.1 uncultured Acidimicrobiia bacterium
AGCATAGAGTTATAGACGATAGATAAACGACGACAACGGATTAATAGTCTCAATATTATTTTTAATTTATTTTTCATTATTTTTTTTTTTCAAGCAGAAGACGGCATACGAGATATATCAGTGTGACTGGAGTTCAGACGTGTGCTCTTCCGATCTCGCCAAAAGCAGGTTCGTGCCGGAGCTGACCCGCCTGCAGAGGCAGTCACAGGCTTTGGAAGCCGCCGCCGACCCGATCTCATTGGTGTTCGGCCACAACGATCTGCTCGCCTCGAATTTCATCGACGACGGCACCAGACTTTGGCTGATCGACTGGGATTACGCCGGCTTCAACAGCCCGCTGTTCGATCTGGGTGGACTCGCCTCCAATAGCGAATTCGCAATTCTCCAGGAAAAGGAGCTATTGGAGAGCTACTTCGCCCAGCCCGTCACCGATGAACTTTGGCGCCGCTACACCGCGCTGAAGTGCGCGTCGCTGCTGCGTGAGTCGATGTGGAGCATGGTCAGCGAGCACCACTCCCCCATCGATTTCGACTACGTCGCCTACACCGACACCAACCTCGAGCGCTTCAACGTAGCCTGGGCAGACTTCGAGAGGCTCTGAATCTTGGCGGACTTTCCTACCAGAGCAAGGGCAGTGATCGTTGGGGGCGGCATCATGGGATGTTCGACTGCGTACCACCTGACCAAGCTCGGGTACGGCGAGGTTGTGCTCTTGGAGAAGGCCAAGCTCACCAGCGGCAGTACCTTCCACGCCGCGGGACTCGTGGGACAACTGCGTAGCTCTGCGTGCATCACTCGGCTGCTTGGCGAATCAGTTGCCCTGTATGAGCGGCTCGAGGCCGAGACTGGGCTGGCGACCGGTTGGAAACGCAATGGCGGCCTACGCCTGGCGTGTTCGCCTGATCGCATGGCGGAGCTGGAACGCCAAGCAACCACCGCCCACAGTTTTGGCCTCGAAATGCGGTTGTTGACTCCAAACGAAGCCGGCGACATGTGGCCACCAATGGAAACCAAAGATGTCGTGGGAGCAGCCTTTCTGCCTACAGACGGATCGGCCAGCCCTTCCGATCTCACTCATGCGCTCGCCAGGGGCGCACGGAATCACGGTGCAACGATCATCGAGGACTGCGCGGTCACAGGCGTAGAGATCGAATCGGGACGGGTCGCCGCGGTCCTCACGACCCAAGGTCGCATCGAGTGCGAAGCAATCGTCAATTGTGGTGGTCAGTGGGCGGGCGAGTTGGGCCGGATGGCTGGCGTCAACATTCCACTTGTCTCGGTCGAGCATCAGTTCTTGATCAGCGATCCAATCGACGGTGTTACAGGCGATCTTCCCACCCTGCGAGACCCGGATCGGCTGACCTACTACAAGGAAGAGGTTGGGGGGCTCGTGATGGGCGGCTACGAGCCGGACCCGAAGCTGTGGGCCCCAGGCGGGATCCCGAACGGCTTCCAGTTCACGCTTCTCGATCCGGACTTCGAACACTTCCAACAACTCGCCGACCTCGCCTTCAGCCGGGTTCCGGAACTCGCCGAGGTGGGTATCCGACACATGACCAATGGGCCCGAAAGTTTCACCCCAGACGGGAATTTCATCCTCGGTGAGGCGCCTGAGGTTCGAAACTATTTTGTGGGTGCGGGTTTCAACGCTTTCGGAATCGCGGCAGCCGGCGGGGCCGGCATGGCCCTGGCCGCCTGGATCGCCGATGGACACGCACCGTTCGATCTGTGGCCGGTCGACATTCGCCGTTTCGGTCAGCACCACAACGACATCGACTGGGTACGAGCTCGAACCCTCGAGCTGTACGGCAAGCACTACGGCATCTCGTGGCCATTCGAAGAGCACAGCAGCGGTCGACCCCTCAGGAGATCGCCGCTTTTCGAACGTCTGGCGGCGGGCGGAGCGTGTTTCGGCGAGAAGTTCGGCTGGGAAAGGCCCAACTGGTTCGCGCCCAGCGGAGTCGCCTCCAAGGACATCGACTCGTTTGACCGGCCGAACTGGTTTCCGTATGTGGGAGCCGAACACCGGGCAGTCCGGGAGAACGTCGCGGTGTTTGATCAGAGTTCGTTCGCGAAGTTCGAAGTGGTTGGTCCTGACGCGGGCGAGGCCTTGAACTGGTTGTGTGCGAACGACGTTTCGAAGCCGCTAGGCCACGTCACCTACACCCAAATGTTGAATGACCGCGGCGGAATCGAATGCGACCTGACGGTGGCCAGGCTGGATGAGCAGCGGTTCTATCTGGTCACGGGGACCGCATTCGCCACTCACGACTTCCATTGGATCGCGCGAAACCTCCCGGAGGGCCTAGATGTGGAACTCGCCGACGTCACGCCCGATCTGGCTGTGCTCGCCCTGATGGGGCCCGCAGCTCGCCGTGTCCTGGCAGATCTGACGGACGCTGACGTCTCGAACGCAGCGTTCCGGTTCGGCACCATCAGCTCTTTGCATATTGCCGCCACCGAAGTACTGGCGCTCCGGATCACCTACGTCGGCGAGCTTGGCTACGAGCTGCACGTGCCGCTCGGCTCCGCGGTCGAGGTCTACGAAGCGTTGATGGCGGCGGGTGAGCCTCATGGCATCGCCAACGCCGGGTATCGGGCCATCGAAACCCTCAGACTCGAAAAAGGCTACCGAGCCTGGGCGACAGACATCACCCCGAACGACACGCCGATCGAAGCCGGTTTGGGCTGGGCGGTGAAGTTGCACACCGGCCTGCCTTTCTCAGGCCGGAGTGCGGTGGAGCGTCAAGCCACGGAGGGTGTCACCAGGCGCCTGGCCGGATTCACGATCGAAGATCCGGACGCGCTGCTGCGTGGCCGCGAGACGATCATCCGCGACAGCGAACCTGTGGGATGGCTGACCAGCGGCGGTTGGGGGCATACGGTTGGCAAGGGCATCGGATACGGCTATGTGAGCAACCCTGATGGCGTCGACGCCGAGTATCTGATGGCCGGCACCTACGAACTCGAAGTGGCGATGAAGCGACTGCCGGCGGCCATCCATCTCAGCCCGCTGTACGACCCCGAGATGGTTCGAGTCAGGAGCTGAGGGCTGTCTACACGCCCCGGACAACTGGTTAGATTGGTCGACATGACGACGACAGAAAAACTCAAACCCGCCTACGAAGCGTTGGACGGCTGCGACGCGGCTCTCAGCGAACTCGAATCCCTTTGTTGCCGTCCGGAGCGCAGCCCCAGGATGGAGGCGCTCGCCGAAACCTTGGCCAAGACCCGGGCTGGGCTCGACAGCGCGAGCGAAGACCATGACGGAACGGATTCGACACTAGCCCACATCGAAGACGCCGGATCCCAGATCGGCTGGCTCCAGGTCGGCTGTTGCGCCCCAAAGCGCCTACCTCTCTATCACACCCTGCTCGAGGGTCTGACAATCACACAGCGAACACTGAAGCGCGCCACCAAACGAGGCCACTGAACTCAGGCGTCGGTGCTGAACAGGCTATCTTTCCGTCAGAGATAAGATATCCTATTGCCATGACCAAGAGACTCATTGACGTCGACGACGCCAAGCTAGAAGAGATTCGTTCGCTTCTCGGTACCAAGACACTGAAAGCAACGGTCGATGCCGCCTTCGACGAGGTGATCGCCTTGGATCAGCGCCGCCGGATGTTGCTGGCGGACCGCGGAGTCGATCCCTCGGAGATGACCGAACCAAACGCCCGCCAGTCCGCTTGGGGCTAGCTCCCTACTACCTCGGAGACACATCCGCGTTGGCGCGCCTGGCGCAGCCTCAAGTCGGCGAGCGCCTCCGACCTCTAGTCGAAAATGGGCTGGTCGCTCGGTGCACGCCAACCGATCTCGAGGCCGGGTTCTCCTCGACCAGCCCGGATTCGCACCGATCCATGCGGGAACACCGCGCTGCATGGCCATTCGCAGCTATGGACCAAAGCGTTCTCGATCGCGCCGTCAACGTGCAGGACGCGCTGGCAGAACGAAGCCAACAACGTGGAGCGAAACTCGCAGACCTTCTCATCGCTGCAGCCGCGGAGGCAGCTGGCCTAGTCGTGCTCCACTACGACCACGACTTCGACCTCATTTCCGAAACAACAGGCCAGAAGACCGAGTGGATCGTCCTTCGAGGCACGGTTCCCTGACCAGCCCGGCTCGATTCACCCGATCGGACAGATCGGCTACGCGTCGGTGTTGAACGGTGGGTATTCGTCGGTTATCAAGGTCCCGTAGACGTTCACCCTGGTCATGTACCGACTTATCCCGATCATGAAGTTCCGCATTCCGGCCGGGTACCGGCCCGTAAACAGCACGGCAAACCATGCCAGGAACGCTATGACACTCGCAATCAGCATGTAGATGTATGACACCACGACAAGCGGGATGATCATGATCAGTCGGAAGAAGACTGTTAGCCGGTTCCGCCCGTCCAAGTCTGCCTGAACCGATAGCTGGATCGAATGGTCTCCGGGGTCATCTGCGGTGGTATCGAAATTGAAGGGCGGGTAGTCCTCGGTCAGGCCAATCATGAAGCCGGCCGTCCTGGCGGTGTACCGCTGGTTCATGATCATGAAGTTGGCCATGCCCTCAGGCAGCCTTCCGGTGAAAAGAATGATGAACCAAGCGATAAACGAAATGATCCCGCTGACAGAGCCGATCACATACAGGATGAGCCAATGGGGTATCACCATGAGCCAATGCACGAGGGGTCGCCAGTTCGCGACCTCATTGCTCTCGGGATATGTCAGTTGGACGGGATATCCGCCCCCAGTTGTCGTGCCGGCCATGGTCCACTCCCTCGTTTTCGGTCTCCCGATCAGGAGGGTAGGCCTGCGGGTAAGACCGCTGCCTCATATTCCAACCACTAACTGTCCCGGCAGATCAGGTTTCGCCGGAGTCAGGGCCTCGTTCTCTGACCTCACGGATGTCGGCGACGACCTCCCGGAGCTCGGCAATCCAGTCGGTTTCGTGCTTGCCCACCAGGCGAACACACCAGGCGAGTGCCTCACTGCGACTCCGGGCGACTCCGGCCTCGATGAGGGTGTCGAGGACCTCGCGCTCCTCCATTCTGAGTCTGGTCATCGCCGGCGCGGCCACGTGGGTAAAGCGGGCTTCGAGCTCTCCACAGCTCGCCGCCCAGCTCACCCTGCGTCGAAACACGGCCTGGGCCCGTTCGGCGATCTCCATTCGCTGATCTCGAGTTGCCTCACGGAAGGCCACGATCTGCTGCTCGTCTGTAAGCCCCGCTCCGGCTTTGCCCAGATCTCCGGTGACGATGATCTCGTCGCCATCGTGCGCCACGCCTGGATCGCTGCGAAACCAGTCTTCAGGTACGGCAGCGCTGAACCATTCGACCAAATCGCTCGTCGAGACTGTCGGCGGAGGTGGAGCGTGACGTGGAATAGGGACTACGATAGGGTGTTGTAATCATGTAAGCAACCCATTTGTAATGACCAAACACTGAATCCTCGGGAGGATCCATGGGCACCGCCCCCACAGAAGCCCGCAGCTTGCCCGTCCTGCCAACCAGCGGGGTAGTCCTGCCGGAGATGGTCGTGACCATCCGCGTCGAAACCGACGAGGCCCGCCTGGCGAGCGATGCGGCCGCAGCGGCCGACGAACACATCATCCTGGTGCCTCGGTCCGATGGCGCACAGCGTTCGGTCGGCACGATCGCTCGCATCGAGCAGCGAGGTCCGCTCGCAGATGGGAGTCCCGGCCTCGTGGTCAGGGGTATCTCCCGCGCTCACGTGGGCCGGGGGCGCCTCGGGGACGAAGGAGAGCTGCTCGTGGCCGTGGACGAAGTGGATCCGCACTCCCCCACAAAGGTCACCGGCGAACTGGCCGACGAATACAGGACCGCTGGAATACGGTTGCTCACGGCGGTGGGAGGAAGCCGATTGGCACGCCTCCTGGACGACGTGGTCGATCCCGGCGCGCTCGCCGACACGATCGGGTGGTGGCCAGAACTGTCAGACGATCGCCGGCTGGAACTGTTGGACACGATTGATGTCGACGACCGACTTCGTTTGGCAACCGCCTGGGCCGGCGAAGCTGCGGTCGAGGCAGAAGTGGTCGGCGGGATCAATCGCGAGGTCAGCGAAGATTTCGACAAGGCTCAGCGAGAGGCAGTGCTGCGGAGGCAGATGGCCGCCATTCAGCGCGAGCTCGGTGAAGGCGACGGAGACGTCGTGGCCGAGTATCGGACCAAGGTCGCCGACCTCGACCTGAGTGACGCTGTTCGAGAGGCCATCACCAAAGAGATCGACCGGCTCGAACGCACCGGTGAACAAGGTCAGGAGGCGAGTTGGATTCGCACCTGGCTCGACACCATGTTCGAGATCCCCTGGGGTCGGACAACCGAAGACAACCTCGACCTCGACAACGCCAGGTCCGTGTTGGACGAGGATCACACCGGGTTGGATGAGGCGAAGGACCGTATCGTCGAGTTCCTCGCCGTTCGCCGGTTGAGGCAAGAACGTGACGTCGACGTGACGGCGGTTCGCGGCGGGACTGTGTTGGTCCTCGCCGGTCCTCCAGGCGTCGGGAAGACTTCTCTCGGCCGTTCGGTCGCCAGGACGCTCGGTCGTGAGTTCGTCCGCATGTCGCTCGGCGGAATTCGTGACGAGGCCGAGGTCAGAGGCCATCGCCGGACATATGTTGGAGCGCGGCCAGGCCGAATCGTCCGGGCCCTGGTGGAGGCCGGCACGATGAACCCGGTCGTGCTGCTCGACGAGATCGACAAGGTCGGCGCGGACTGGCGGGGAGATCCGTCATCCGCACTGCTCGAGGTGCTCGACCCTGCCCAGAACGACACGTTCCGCGACCACTACGTCGAGGTCGAACTCGATCTGAGTGATGTCGTGTTCATCGCCACCGCCAACGAACTCGATCGCCTCCCTGGCCCACTGCTCGATCGTATGGAGATCATCCCCATCCGTGGCTACAGCGAGGACGAGAAGATCGAGATCGCCCGCGACCACCTACTCCCCCGCCTGTTCGAGCAGAACGCGGTGCGACCGGACGAGGTGGAAATCTCCAACGAGACCTTGCGAGCCGTGGTCGGCGACTACACGAGGGAAGCGGGCGTGCGATCTCTCGAGCGCAGACTCGACCGGCTGATCCGCAAGGCCGTGACCACCATCGCGAAGGGCTCGGAGCTGACGGTCCGGATCGAGCCTCACGACTTGAGTGACGCCCTGGGTCGACCGGTGCTCCGTGAGGACCCGACCGACCGGACCATCGAACCCGGAGTCGCAACCGGGCTGGCGGTGACCGGAGCGGGCGGCGACGTGCTATTTGTCGAAACGGCGACCATGCCAGGCGACGGTGGCCTGACCCTGACCGGCCAACTCGGAGACGTCATGCAGGAGTCCGGCCAGATCGCCCTCAGCTTCCTACGGGCCAACGCAAAGCGGCTGGCGATTGAGCTGCCGGACGATCGGCGGGTGCACGTGCACTTCCCGGCCGGGGCCGTTCCAAAGGACGGCCCTTCAGCCGGTGTGACGATGACCGTCGCGCTAGTCAGCTTGCTCACCGGTCGGCGGGTGCGAGGCAACGTAGCCATGACCGGCGAGGTGACCCTGCAAGGCAGGGTGCTGCCGATCGGCGGCGTCAAGGAGAAAGTGCTCGCCGCCCACCGGGCCGGAATCACCGACGTGATCCTGCCCGCAGCCAACGAAGGCGACACCGAAGACATCCCAGACGACATCCTCGAAAAGGTCACAGTTCACCTGGTCAAAACTGTCGACGAAGCCTTGGAGATCGCCCTGGTCGCGTAGACCGTCATGTGTCCTCACCCATGTACGCGACATCACCCTCAAGTTTCGTCGCAGGGTTCCTGGCCACATTCCTAGGATCGACGGATGACACACGATGAATCTGTAGAGAGTTGGTTCAACGACGTCCGTGCATCGTCCAAGAAGCGAGTCGACAGCTCGACCGTGCGAGTGTCTGGCTGGCATTGTTGGCTTGGACGAGTCCCCAAAGGAATCGAGATCATCTGGGAACCTTCAGGGCGTCATTCTCCTACCCTCCAAGCCGAATTCGTCCACTCTGCCCAAGTGCAGGCCAAGGTGAGGGACCCGACGGTCAAGTCACTGAAATTGAGATCGGGCGGATCGTACGAGCTCGGCCTAGTCACAACAGATAGCGGTACCGACTTCTTCGTTGAGGTGGACGAAGGGACAGCTCCGGAACGGCTCCGGATTACGGGCCCGAAGGAGGTTCGCCCGGCCTTCGCAGCGCCGATTACGCACATGCACGACGGATCGGTCAGCGGTCAGGCGGTGCCGAGAGACGTTGAACATGTGATTCGCCTGAGCGGTGAGTGTCGGTTCCGCGCTTACGGAAACCCCAGCAGGCTCGAACTGGAGCTCGCTGAAGATTGCGACCTATCGATCGACGGTTCGCTATCGGTGGGTGGAGTCACAGGAGATCACAAGCTGTCGATTCGAAAAGGCAGTCTTCACGTGAAAGAACACTCGGCCGACTCAAAGGTTCGGTATGGGCTTGTCGAGGGAACCAATCTTACTTTCGTTCGCGGGACCAGTGTCACTGTGCTCGGTACAGGGGCGATTTCGGTAACCGAACTCGTTATAGGCCTCGACGCCGAAACCGCGACTATCCACGTAACCGAAAATGCGCAACTCATCGAGTACAGCGGCTCCCCGTCAGCAGTTGATGCGAAGCCAGGAAGCCTAATTGCTGGGTCTCGCGGAGGTGGATTCCGCCCAACGTCAATCACGACGGCAGAAAAGGCTGACCTGACTGCCCTCAATCCCTACGGATTGGCTATTGGAGACCTTCATACTCTTGAGAAGGCAGAAAAGATTACATTCGAGCTGCCACGGAGGAGCAATAGCCGACGCAAGAGCGAATTCATGGTGAACGCTGGCGGGGTCGACGAGTCGAGCAACGACGTGCGACACGTAGCCAACGCACATTTCTGGTCAGGCCTTGCGCGGATCGCTGCGTCGTCGGGTTCTTCTGGCAACGTTCAGTCCCAAGTGCGCGAAGCTGCTGCACGATCGCGGCTCCGGGCAATAAGGTCACACAACCGGGAGTGGTGGCTGCTTACCATCTACAAGAAGGTCCGTTTCAGCGAATCGATTGGCATTCCTCTTCTTTGGCTCGTTGGGCTTGCCGTCGCACTTACAGTCGCTCTGGCTTGGGGATGGCGCGAGGCGTTAGTCCCTATCCCGCAAGTGATCGATTTCTCTAGCCCCCGTTTCGGTATCGACTGGCGTGCAGGGTCACGACTGCTGCTGCAGGTCCTGGCGTGGCCGCTCGCCATATTCCGAATCGAACCCGGGCTCGAGTTGGCTGATGATGCTCAAAGCATCCCTCTAGCCGTAACTCTGGTCTACCGGGCGGTCGCGATCGGTCTTCTGTTCTTCTCGCTGGCTGCCGTGCGCCGTGTTACAAGAGCCGAGTGAGGAGTCTGACAGCAGCCAACATGTCACTGGATCTGCATCTCGGATAGCCTAGAACTCGGACCCTGGGAACCGACTCTTTCTCACCCGTTTCGACGCTTGTAGCGATTGGCGACGTATTCCTCGACCCACGCCTGGGAACTCCTCCATTGACCGTCATTTCCCTTCTGCGCCTTGAGCCTGCCTCGAGCCGCAGCGGTGCGAAGCGCCGGCACATTGAGATTGGGAGTTGCCAGTGCGGCAATCGGTACGAGCCGGTCGGGGCCAACAAGACCAGGGATGATGAATCGATAGAGATTGTCGAGGATCGATCGAGCAATGAGCTCGCCAAGGGGTCCCGGATCGCCCGCGTCGGCTCGCTGCATGGCTCCTAAATATCGGCGCCTGTCTCGCTTGTGGACGATGGCCGGCGGGTATCCAAGCCGTATCAGCACGAGGTTCATTGCCAGGCGGCCCGATCGGCCGTTCCCGTCCAAGAAGGGATGAACCTGCTCGAACCTGTTGTGCAGTAACGCGATCTGCTCGACGACGTGGCCCGGATCTCCTTCGACCTGATTCACTGCGCCGACCCAATCAGCGATCAACGCCGGGACGTCGACAAACGAAGGCGGTCGCACGCCTCCTGGGAATGGCCGGATCTCGTGTTCGCGGAACCCGCCCGGACCCTCTGCGCCCGTGGCCTGTGGGTGTGGTCTGATCTCCCATACTGGTTGCATTGCCATGCGATGTATGTGCCGCACCTCGGTGACGGTCAACAATCCATCGGCCCACCCGTCGGAGCTGAGGGCCTGGCCATATACCCAAGTTGCCGCGTCGGCGTAGCCCTTGACTTCCATATATTCGGCGAGTTCTTCGTCGCCGACAGCGCGACCTTCGGCCAGCAATACCTCGACCTGCTTCAACACCAGGGTATTGCCTTCGATTGCGGTGGAGTGGTGAGCTTCTTCGTACCAGATGTCCTTCCAAATGGCATCCGCCTCGACCGGAGACGGCAAGCCACCGAGTTGTTCGTGCAGTTCACGGACCGCTTCTTCGAGACGTCGATACACCGCCGCTCGGGATGGGCGACCACGCTGTGCCATGCTGACATCGTAACGCCAAAGTGTTGAGTCTGGACCAGATTAAGCGAACACAACACTTTGGCCGGCGTCCGGTCCTCAGCAAGCGAGAGTCGCCGGTACCGTTGTCGCATGTATACCCCGCCGTTCATGAACACGAAGATGGTGACCCGGCGCTCGGGCTGCGATGGGCACGGCAAGTGAGACGCAAACTGCGCAGGGCCCTCAAAAGGCCGTTTCCGCAAGACTGGCGGCAACATCTCGCCAAGGCCACCCCGTGGTGGTCGGCGCTGAGTGACGAGGAGCGGACCCGCATGGAAGACCTCATCCGGATCTTCCTGGCCGACAAGAACTTCGAAGGCACTCGTGACTTCGAACCGACCTCGGACATGCGCCTGATGATCGCCGCCCAAGCGTGCCTGTTGATTCTCGGTCTCGACTACGCCTACTACGACGACGTGGGCTCGATCATCATCTCGCCAACGATTATCCGCCAACGTGGATCCCGCCAACTCGACGGAGGGATCGTCAGCGACGACCCAATTGCGCTGGCCGGCCAGGCAGTGCTGCACGGGCCGGTCTTGATCGTTTGGGACACTGTCGCCAATGAATCGAGAGATCCCAGGCGAGGCCACAACGTCGTTTTTCATGAGTTCGCCCACAAGCTGGACATGCGGGACGGCACCGTCGACGGAATCCCGCCGATGAGCGCAGAGCTGGCTGGCCGCTGGGCGTCCGTGATCCGCTCCGTATTGGCACGGCTGCGCTCCGGCGACCACGACGGCCTCCGCTCATACGGCGCCACGAACCCCGCCGAATTACTGGCGGTCGCTACCGAGGCCTTCTTCGAAACACCAGACCGGTTGCAAACCTCTGAGCCAGAACTCTATGTCCTGCTCTCAAAGTTCTATCAGCAGGACCCCGCGGCCAGGCGGCTCGGTCCGGGATGATCTCGCAGTAAGACGATTCGTCGAGCGTGGGTATCTGGCAAGCGTCATCAGAATCCCCCTAGCAAGTTGCACAGCCAAGCCAGCCAAGACCCTTCGCATCCAGGCCGAGATCGACGCCGCATTCGGCAGCGGGGATATGGTATTCGCCGGAGACGGCAATTACTACTGCTGCCCTTGGTCAGCGATCTATCGGGTGATCAGGCCGATCGTGATCGCAGGCGCTCGTTTGCGTAGGGGCAAACCCTCACGTTGGACGTCTCGGCGGAGGAATACCCGAGGGTGGCAAATTGAGAAGAGAGATCCTCGCCGCCAATTTCTTGCCAACCACGAATATCGACTATTGCATCCCCGGCGCCGGCGGTCACGACGACTGACAAACCTTACCGTGGGCTTACCACTTGTCGTCCTGACTCTCAGAGTCATCACGTGGATGATCAATCTCCCCGAAGAGGTCGTCGCCGTTCGGTAGCTGACGTCAGACACGGTTTGGTTGATCGGCGGACTTTACGGCGGTCACGTACGCATCGGCCGCGCGGAACCGCCCTCCCCTACCTTGTTCGACCAAGGGTCGGAGGTGCGTCTCGACTCGGGTCGACTCCTCGGGGGTGAGGGCTTGGTCGAGCGCTTCACCGAATGTGGGAGCATGCGGATTGGGGCTGATCGCCAGCAGCTGCGGCCATTGAACTCCAGCGAATGGGGGCCGATCAACGCTGGACAGCTCCAGGGTTACAACGACTTTGGACAGACCTGCCTCCTCGGCCTGTCGGAGCAGGTCGGTCTCATCAAACCCCATCATCGGCCCATCGGCCGGCGCGGCGGCTTCGAAGACGGCCCATACTTTGGCGGCTAGTTCGGAGACCGGGGCCGCGTCGTACCCGAACAAGGTGTCCCGGTTGAGTTCGGTGCTTCGCCGGTTGATCGGCTCGAACAGCGATATCCGCCCACCTGGTCGCATCACGCGGTGGAACTCAGCAAACGCGCCGGCTTTGTCCTCGACATAGATGAGCACCGACCGGGTCATGACCACATCAACCGACGCATCGTCGATCCCGTCGAGTCTTTCAGCGGTCGAATGTACGAACCGGCAGCGGTCGGACACCCCCAGCTCCTGGGCGATCTGGCGGCAGCGGTCCAGGAGTTCGTCCGACACGTCGGCGAACACGACCCGACCGGTGTCACCCACCAAGGGAAGGGCTGCAAACCCGAGGAGACCATCTCCGCACCCAACATCGAGCACGGTCGCACCGGGAACAATGTCGGCTGCGGCCAGGACACGGTCGCGGATGGGCTCTAAGAACTCCAATGTCCGCTGCAACGCCGCTGCGTTACCACCGCATCGGTCATGCAGCAGCCATCGACTCCAACGATCCGCGAACTCGGTCATCGACTCTCAATCTACTGCCTACGTACGTCGCCTAAAATTTGGCTGAACTGGGGAGGGCACCGGCGGCGGTATTGGTCAGCTTTCGCAGCCGATCCCATCGTTGTCTCGATCAAAATCGTGCGGGTCGTCACCGATGACTTGGAAATCCGTTGCATTGATATCCGGACAATTGAGATCCGGGGGAGGTGGTGGGATACAGAAGTCCGGATACGAAGAGTCACAACCGCCCGCCCTAGTCGTCGTGGTGGTAGCAGGAACGGTCGTTGTGGTCGTGGTGCAATCGGGCGATGTGTCCCATATCCCCCTCTGGCCGGCCTGCGCGTTGGCCTCGGCAGCTTCAAGGAATCCAGCCAGCCTCGTGTCGGGTGGCAGCCGAACCGCCTCCGCCAGTCCCTCGAATACGAGGCTCTCATTGACGAAGACGCCATCGACGAACAGATAGCGAAGGAGTTGGCCAGAGGCGTCTCGGTCAGAAACGTCAACGTCGATTCGGATCGTCTGGCTTTCCACCAAAGAAGTCAGGCTGGCTGTCGCTGTTTCAGCGAGACACGTCCCGATCTCCGGTGCATTCACGCCAACAAGCTGAACTGCTTCGTTGAGGCCGTCCACTAACAGTCGGACCGTGTCACCGTCCGTGACCGAAATCATGGAACCCAAGTTGGGCGGAGGAACGTCAACTTCTGCGAGATTGAGAGCTCGACCCAAAAACGAAGCCATCTGATCCCGCTGGACATCTTCTCCCGGGCAATACTCGGCTCCAGAGCTATTGCATCCGAGTGTGATCCCTTCCTCCGCGATAGCATTGATGGCAGCCTCGTGGATATTGCCCTCGTCGTCTCCAAAGAAATCTTCTGCCCCCGCTCGGAGGCCTAACGCTCGAGCGAGGAAAGACGCCATCTGCGCCCTGGACACCTCACCGTTCGGGTTGTAGGTTCCGTCGCCAATTCCGAAGGTTATCCCGGCCTCCGCGACCCGGTTGATGGCGTCCTCGTGCACGCTTCCGCCATCGTCAGGAAACCAATCAATACCGGCTACTGGGAGAGCCAATGCTCTGGCGAGGAAAGAGGCCATCTGCCCACGGGAAACCGGATCTCGCGGGCAATAGCGGATCTGATCACACCCGGAAGTAATCCCCTGAGCCGCAATGGCCTCGACAAATCCCTCGTGAACATTGAAATCGTCGTCCACGAAGCTCCCACCAGGTGAAAGGTCCTGAGATCGGAAGAGCGTCGTGTAGGGAAAGAGTGTAGATCTCGGTGGTCGCCGTATCATTAAAAAAAAAAAAAAAAACTAAACAGAAACACAAGCACAGCACGAGACCGTGAGAATAACAATTGAAGCAAGCTAATGAGAGTGAGGAAC
>CALCCX010000316.1 GCA_937900165.1 uncultured Acidimicrobiia bacterium
TGAGCGTTAGGTGGGCTATTGTGTCTCTACTGTTATTGTTTTTTTTTTTAATGATACGGCGACCACCGAGATCTACACTCTTACCCTACACGACGCTCTTCCGATCTGTCGGCTTCGAGAGGGTCGAGCATCATGCCGTCGAGTTCCAGGCTCTCCGGACCAACCGCAATCCGGGCCGGATGGTACTCCCAGGTCCCATCGGCATCTGGGGCAGCGTCAGCCCAGGCCTTGGTGACATGACGTAGGCGGGGTTCGGCGGCCGATGACACGGCAAGGGCATGCGTGGCCGCCTGGCCCTCCATCAGCTCCCACTCGAGCTGAGGGTCGATGGCCTCGATCGCGTCCGTCAGCGTTCCAGTGCCCTCGCCATACTCGCCTGCGGCCAGTTCCTTCTCGATCAGCGGTCTCAGGGTCGGCCAGGATTTCCAGAACGTCGAAATTGCCTCTGTGTGCATTCGCCAAGCCTCCCAGCCAACCGCTCTCGGATCAACGACCAATCGAGAATTCCGGGATCCAAGCGGTATCAGGCCCATCAACTTCCGGCGGACGCCAAGTCGATGGCCGCACTTCCGTCGGTAGTCCGCCTCGTGGCCATACAATCGTCTGCCATGCAACGATCGATGGCAGCTCTACTAGGTGGCGTTTTACTCGCGTCTGCGTTTCCGCCCTTCGATTGGGTGCTGGTCGGATGGCTTGCCGTCGCTGGTCTGGTCTGGCTTCTGACCGAGGCTGAGACCAGACGTAGCGCCCTGCTTTATGGATACCTATACGGCGTGGGCTTTTTCGGTGGAGTCATGTGGTGGATTGCCAACGTCGAGCTTGTTGCGTTTTTTCCCTTGATCCTGTTGGAGGCATCAGGCTTCCTGGTAGTTGCGTGGTTCGTGTACCGATGGCGTGATGCCGGCCAAGTCCAGGTGGCCGTCGCAGCCGGAGGAAGTTGGGCGCTGATGGAGTTCGTCAGAGTGCGGTGGCCCTTCGGTGGGTTTCCATGGGCAACCCTCGGCCTCTCGATCTCTGCCACTCCGTTGCGCTCCAGCGCCCAGTGGATAGGTGCCTCTGGTTGGTCGGTGCTCATCGTGTCTCTTTGTGCTGTGGCCGTGCTCTGGATCAGGAGGCGGAGAGGCGCCGGCGCGGTTGTCAGCCTCGTTGCAGTAGTTGTGTTGCTTGGGGTGTTTGGCTTGATTGCCCCTGCGACGGCGGACGGCGAAGAGGTGAGGGTCGCCATGGTCCAAGGCAACAGTCCGTGCCCTGGAACAAGGTGCCTGGGAGAGCGTGTTGCCATATACGAAGCCCATCTCGCCTTGACCCGTCAGATCGAACCGGGCTCGGTTGATCTCGTTGTCTGGCCGGAGAGCTCTACCGGATTCTCTGCTCACCCTTTGACCAACCCGGCTGTTGCGGAGGCGGTTGCTGCCGAGGCCGTCAGGATTGGAGCGCCCATCCTGGTTGGTGGTGACCGATCCGATGGCGAGGCCAACTTCATCAATTCCAATGCGTTCTTCGACGAACGAGGCGTATTCGTGGGTGAGTACCGGAAGGTCCATCCGGTTCCATTTGGAGAGTTTGTCCCGTTTCGTCCGCTACTCGACTGGATTCCACCTCTTGCGCGGGTACCGAGGGACATGACCAGAGGAAGCGGCCCTGTTCTGTTTGATCTCGAGGCGGGCCCGATTGGCAGCGTCATCTCCTACGAGGGGGCGTTTGCTCGATACGAGAGGCAGATGATTGCCGAGGGCGCCCGCCTGTTGATCGTGGCCACCAATGAGGCGTCGTATGGGGACAGCCCGGCCTCAGATCAGTTCCTCGCGATATCCAGGGTGAGGGCGGCCGAGTTTGGCACTGACATCGTGCAGGTAGCGGTTACCGGCAAGTCGGCGATCATTAGTGCCTCTGGCGAACTGAGAGGCGTGACAGGACTCTTTGAGTCGGCGTTGGTGATCGAGTCTGTGTCCATGAGATCGGCGGGACCGACCTTGTACTCGCGGATCGGGGACCTGGTGGCGACGTTGACGATTCTGGCTCTTGGTGGGGCGATCGTCAGAGATCGCCTATCCACCTCGCCAAGGGTCGTTCGATCGGGCGCCGACCCCAAAACGTGAGAAGGTCACCCCGGAGGGTGACCTTCTCCGACCGGCCCGGGGAACTGAATCCCCGCCAGGGACAAGCCGGTTCTAGCACCACCATTATTAACCACTTTGCGCGCGCAACGGTACCTCTATGTGGGACTATTTCTGGAAGTTCCCCAGTTTGCGCCTTCAGCGCTGCTCATAGTTGTCCAAAGCTTCTTCGATCACGTCGATGGCGCGGTCGATTTCAGCTTCGGTTGCCACCAGCGGCGGGATGAATCGGATGACGTTTGCGTCTGGGCCACACGCTATGACTATCAGCTCGTTGGCGAGTCCGTGGCGAGTGATGTGCTGCATGGCGGCTCCGTCCGGTTCACGGCTTTCACGATCCTTGACCAGTTCGACACCGATCATCAACCCCAGACCGCGGACGTCGCCGATGGTTTGGTGGTTCTCCTGAGCCTTGCGGAACCGTTCGAATGCCCGGTCGGCGAGCACCCTGGCTCCTGGGAGCAGAGGTCCCATCTCGTCGAGGACACCAGTGGCCGCGGCGCAGGCGACCGGGTTAGCTCCGAACGTCGTACCGTGGGCGCCAACCGGCCATGCATCTAGAACCTCGACTGAGGCTCCGTATGCAGACAGCGGCAACCCGTTGGCGATTCCCTTGCCCATGGCGATGATGTCCGGATCGACGCTGTAGTGGTCCGCTGCGAACCAAGCTGCCGTTCGTCCGAATCCCGATTGCACCTCGTCGAAAATCAGTTTGATTCCGTGCTCGTCTGAGATTTCGCGCAACGCCTCCAAGAAAGCGGGCGGTGCCGGGTGGTAGCCACCTTCACCCTGAACCGGCTCGACGAGAAACGCTGCGATGTTATGCGGCCGCACTTCGTGTTTGAACATCAGACGGAGTTCGCCCAACGCATGATCAACGGCAGCGCCCTCGTCCATTCCCCATCGATATGGGTGGGGGAACGGCGCGACGAATACCGACCCGAGCACTGGATGGTATCCATCTCGGTACTTGGCATTGGAGGTCGTGTACGAGACGGCTCCCATGGTGCGGCCGTGGAACGATCCTCTGAACACGACGACCCCTTGGCGTCTGGTCGTGTATTTGGCCAGTTTGACCGCTCCTTCCACGGCTTCGGCGCCCGAGTTGGCAAAGGAGAACTTTTCTATTCCGGCCGGGGTGACTTTCCGGAGCTTTTCTCCGACCGACACAATGCCGTCGTAACGGAAGATCATGCCTGAATGTACGAATCGACCAAGTTGGGATTGGGCACGGGCGATCACTTCTGGATGGTTGTGGCCGAGGTTCGTGACGGCGGTGCCGCAGGCGAAGTCAGCCCATCGATTTCCGTTGGCGTCCGATACCCAGAGGCCTTCGGCGCGCTCGGCGACTATGTCGGTGTCGAACGCGAGTACTGGGGCCACCACCTCGTGGTGGCGGGATAGGAATTCCATCGCTGGTCCTTTCTTTCAGAAAACGAATCTGTTCGAGAGGAGCCTGCTACGGCGCGGCGAACAGCGCCGTCCTGGAAAAACGAGGCGTGCGGTTTGGTACCGAGGCCATGGGTTGAAGTGTGCCACACCCTGAGTCGCCCGGCGAGAGTCATTTCCAAACAACCAGGTCGATTGGTCACTCTTGAGAGGCGGTATCAGGGCTGGCGGAGGACGACGTTCACCACGTCGAAGGAGAGCCCGCCTCGCTCGTACGTGACACCTAGGAAGCCCAACTTCCCTGCGCTCAGAAGGCTGTCCGTGACCTCGGCCGCCACCACACCGTTGACCTCGAAGCGCAATTGATCCCCGACGCACTCGACGTGAAATTGGTTGATGGCTCCTGCTTGGGTGTCAAGGGCGTAGAGGGGTGACCAAGGCACGATCTGTTCGAACCCGTCTACGAGATTTGCGACTATCGCGAAGGATCCATCCGCGCTGACCAAGAACAGGTATTGCTGGAACTTCTCGTCCGTGCGGCAAGCCAATCCGATGTAGGTATCCGGGGGGAGTTCGTTCACCCGTATCTCTGCGTCGATGATCACGTCATCGAACGATTCTTCGAAGTAGCCGTCAACGCTCCAGTCTGATCCCCTGACCTCGAATACATACCCCTGGTCCTCGATCGACACGGCTGCTCGCGCGGTATTGAACTCCGTCCAAGCCCCACGGTTGGTTTCGAACGTCTCGTCCAGGACTACGTCTTCCAGCGAGGCCAAATTCGCTCCATCGACAACCACGTTTTCGAAAACGGCTACTGCGTCTTCGCTCAAATCGGCGAAGGACCCGGCTGAGAGTGCGACCTGGCCTGCCCTAACCCTGTCGTCCGTCAAAGCCACCAGGACGGTGCCGTTCACGGTGAACGTGATTTCGTTTCCCAGACATGCCAGTTCCAGCTCGTTGACGGCACCAGGCGTTGTCAGGACAACGGGCGAGGCCGTCCATTGTTGGACGGTGTCGAAGCCGGCAGATGATTGGACGCCTGCGTAGAAGAAGCCGTCCGAAGAGATCTCAAAATCATAGAAACCTTCGCTGCTGAGCCGACACATCAGTCCTGCCAGAGCCTCCTGATCATTTTCGAAACCCACCGAGGCCGAGATCGTCACGTCTTCGTGGAAGTCGGTCTGCGAAGTCCAGGCAAAAACCCCGTCTTGGCGGATAGTGATTGTCATTGCGTTGTCTCGTGCAGCGAGTATGTAGGAGTCCGTCTCTTCGATCTCCCATCCGGCACACGGACGCGAGAAATCCTCCTGTTCTCCCTCGACTTCCTCGGTGAACGACAGGTCGCCTTGAAACCCCAAGGTGTATTCGGCCCCGGTGCCGATTCCAGGCGCCGTGGCGACCACTGCCACGGTCGCCGCTCCCAGGTCGCCGTCGATCGTGATTGACGCTGACCCTTCTTCCACCGCGACGGCGGTGACCGGGTTTGGTGCGCCTGGCTGAATCACCCGGATCGTCCAGGGCTGGGGGAGCCGGTTGTTGGTGCGGGCAAACCCTTCGAGCTGCCAATCGGACTCCTCCTCCGCCCCGTCGAAGTAGCCCAGTTCGGCTATCTCGACGTTGTCCACGGCGAAGCCGATCCGGCCCTCGAACAGGTCGGTGGTGAATTCGAATCTGATCAGTACCTCTGGTTCACCTGTGTAGCTGGCCAGATCGATCTCGTCGCGAATCCAGGTTGGCTCCGCCCCGTTGCCTGAAGTTCCCGTGTAGGCGGGGATCGAATAACTGGTCGCCAAGCTGATCTCGCCCGATCGGCGACCCTCGACGAGATCCCAGGTTGTGCCGCCGTCGATTGACACCTGCACGGTGCCCCCGTCGTCGAATCCGGTATCGAACCACACCCGGTACTCGAGAGTCGCCCCTGACACGTCTGAGAGATCGAACGATCTTGTCATTGACGAGGCCGAATTGTCCGCTCTGCCTGCCCACCAAATGTATTCACCCCTGTAGGGCAAGTCGGGAATGACCCCGATCAGATCGTTGCCGCCGAATGTGATCTTTATGGGACCCGTTCCTTCGACTTCGTAGTATCGGGGCGCGAACTGAGGCAGGGAGGCCGTGTTCTTGAAGGGTGTCTTGTCGGGTCGGATCACTGGACAGGCTCGACCTAGATCATCTGATTCGAATACGAATTTCCCTTCCCCGATGCTGGCGTCATCGAGGGCGATGGCCGCCAACCAATCGCCGATGAGCTGGTCGAGGTCACTGCCCCGAGAACGGGCGAGGGCGTCTACCGCTGCCATTCCCGTGAGTTTCGACTCCATCAGGTCGGTCATGGAGTCCGCGCCATACTGCTCATAGATATAGGTGAGAAAGAGGTACGAGGCACCGTAGTGGCGATCGTCGAGCTGCGATACGTTCCAGTCGTTTAGGGGAACGGCGGCGTTGGACAGGTAGTCGTCGTCAGCGATTACCTGATCGAATCCAGCCACTCGCTCTGCCACCTGAGCCATTCCTTCGGCCATCCACAACGGCGTGTTCTGGCGAACCTGGAAATCCAATAGGTGTTGGAGTTCATGGGCCAATGTCGCGAGGTAGTTTTCCGATCCGATCGCCAGACTGTCGAGCGCCATATAGATCATCTCGCGTTCGTTGGAACCCTCGAACTCGCTCGCCGGTAGTAGGTCCCTGGCGATGAATTCGCCGGCCGCGCCCCCCAGGTCGGCTACGTGGAGTACTGCCAGCCTTCCGTCGCCATCGATTCCGGGGTCTTGCAGTTCTCCAAAGACCTCCGTGACCCTCGGCAAGATTTCCCGGCTGAATCGGTTGGCGGCCCGTCGAACATCGTCGATATCGAAGTCGGCACCCATCTCGACCCAGAAGGTCACGTCCGCGTTCGCGTACACCATCGATGCCGCAATCGATTGTCCGCTGGAAAGTTCAAATGACTGTTCGTCTCCGACTGTGGCAAGGGGCTGGAGCGAGTACGTGGCGTCACCGTCGACAAAGCCCGTACGTGCGAACCAATCCATGGGGTCGAGCGCCGGGTAGGCGAGGTTGTAGAGGAGGTTGTCCTCAGCGGCTCCGGCGTTCGGAGCCAGAGGACCAGGTGCGAGCGTCGTCGACGTTGAGCGGTTTGGGTCCGATGTTTGGGTAGTGGAAGAGGTCCGTGTTGCGTCAGGAGCCTGGACCTTGGCCCCGTCTAGTTCACTGCCGCAGGCACTTGCCAACAAGGCGAGTAGCCAGGCAAATGCCAGCCAAGGCGTCTTTTTCACCATTCGAATCACAGGACGATTGTCGACAGATCTCCAATGGCGATTGAGTGTCCTCTAGCCGTGCGCCCAGGCAACGACCCTGTAGCCCACCGCGGCCTGCGATTCGATTTCTGGTTCTAGGGGACGATCTTGTAAACGTTCGATCCGCCCATGATGTACAGCTCGCCCTCGGCGTCGCGGCCGAATCCCCATACCGATACACCGGACAGATCAGTCCATTCCTCGATTTCGGTGGCCTGGCCGCCGACATAGCGGAAGCTCCAGATACGATTCGAGCCCGTGTCGCCAAAGAAGTAGAGCCCATCCAAGGCCGGGATCGCCGAGCCTCGGTAGACGTAGCCGCCGGTGATTATCTGTCCCACCGACCGTCCGTACTCATACGCAGGCAGCTCCGTTCCGGCCGAACTGCACCCGGTGGCCGGGTCGTGGCACACCGAGCCCTCCAGCACGTCCCAGCCATAGTCCACACCCGCTTCGCCTGCCGCGACGACGTTTACTTCCTCTCTGGCCACCTGGCCGACATCGGCGATGAATAGGAGATCAGACTCGAAATCGAACGAGAATCGCCATGGGTTGCGGAGCCCGTATGCCCAAACTTCGTCTGCGCCGGCCGGGTTGCCCACGAAGGGGTTGTCGGCCGGGATGCCGTAGTTGCGGTTTGGGTCGCCTGGGAAGTCGTCGCCATCAACGTCGATCCGCAGCATCGAGCCAAGCAGGGTGGCGGGATTCTCGCCCTCGTTGTTGGGGTCGCTGGCACCGCCGCCGTCCCCGAGTCCGAAGTACAGATAGCCATCTTCACCAAAGGTGATCATGCCGCCGTTGTGGTTGGCTTGAGGCTGGTCGACTTCGATGATCGTTCTGATCGGCGAGGGGTTGGCGAGATTGGAGCCGGGTGTCGGCGCTGCATATTCGGCCACTACCGAGTCTCCGGCAGTGTTGGTGTAAGAGATGTAGAAGAGCGAGTTCGAGGAATAGTCTGGGTGAAATGCCATGCCCAACAGGCCCTGCTCCTCTCCTGTACTGATCAAATTCGAGACGTCGAGGAATTTCTGAGAACGTACCGCCCCATTTTCGTAGATGGCTATGAAACCGCCCTTTTCGACAATGAAGAGCCGATCATCGCTCTGAGGGGCTATTCCGAGTAGCGGCCCGTCGAGACCGCCGGCGATCAGCAGACGGTTCGCGGCCAGCGGCGGAGGGGGGACGATCGGATCGAGCCCGAGGGCTCTGCCCAGGAAAGTTGCCATCTGATCGCGTCTGACATTGTCCTGGGGGCAGTAGTTGTTTCCGGTGGCGTCACAGCCGAGGGTGATCCCGTTTTCGGCCATCAGGTTGATGTTCGCCTCGTGGAGCGAGTTGTCATCATCGGTGAAATAGTCAGCGGTGGCGGGTTCGAGATCATCCAACCCTCTGGCCAGGAACGATGCCATCTGCCCTCTGGTCACGCTTTCGTTCGGGCAGAACAGAGTGCCCGCAGAGTTGCAGCCGAGGGTGATGCCCAAATCTGCGATGGCGTTGATGTTGGGCTCGTGGACCGACCCGTTGTCATCGCTGAACCGGTTGTCGGTTGACGGGCTGAGGCCGAGTGCTCTTGCCAAGAAGGTGGCCATCTGGCCACGGCTTACGTCGTCCTGGGGGCAGAACAGGGTGCCATCCGCGTTGCAGCCTGCAGTAATCCCTTCGGCAGCGACCGCCTCGATGAACCCCTCGTGGATGTTGCCGTTGTCATCTGTGAATGTGCCCCCAGGCGGTAGCACCTGGGCGGGCGCGGCCACCATGGTGGTGAAGGCCATGACCACGACGACGGAGAAGATCACAGTCCTCAGCCCCTTGTTCAGAGTCCTTGCGGATGGAGAGATTGAACGCATAAAGTCTTCCCTGGATTGAGTCAGATTGCTGATCGACCGCCCGCAACACTATCTCGTCTGGCAATATCGGCAACATCTGGAGGACACTGCACCGCGACATCGGAACACTTGAAGCGCGTTTGGCGTTGCACCAACACCATGGACGGTCCGAATCCAATCAGAGCCCTGTGGTCAATTCTCCGGGCTCGTCGAGTCAGCCCTCCAGATCCGAAAGGATCTGGCAAGGTCGACCACTCAGCTTTAACCCCCACACTCACAGAACTGAAGCGACCGGGAGGGCTTGCCAGGGTCAATCGTGACGATCTCTCCGCATATCTCGTCCGGCTTTGCGATGCTGACCCCGATGCCCTCAGCAGACCGGAAGCTCTGGCTTTCTGGCTGAACGCATACAACGCGGGAGCGGTCAGGGCCGCGGTGGAGACGGCGGCTAGCGGTGCTGACTCGGTCCTGAAGCTTCCGGGGGCCTTCGATACCAAGATGATGGATGTCGCCGGTGAGACGCTCAGCCTCAATGACATCGAACACGGCAAGATCCGCCGCTTCGGCGATCCGAGGATTCACGGGGCTCTGGTATGCGGGTCGATCTCCTGTCCGACGCTCCGGCATACGCCCTTCGTCGGCGAGGGCCTGGACGCCGCGCTCGACGCGCAAATGAGCGTATTCCTTGCCAACGGGGGAGTTTCGGGGGACAAAGTTGCGGGAGAAGTACGCCTCTCGAGGGTTTTCCTCTGGTACGGAGCCGATTTTGTCCGCCCTGTCCGCATGCCCTCTCTTTTGCCGGCGCGAAAATCGGCTGTGCTGTCTGCCATAGGCCGTTGGCTCCCGAGAGATATTTCTTCATGGGTCCTCTCGGATCAACCGAAGGTGACGTTCCAGAGTTATGACTGGGGGGTGGGCTGTTCGATCAGTCAGCCAACAGGCGACTGATCGAAGGTTGAGCCTTTTCGAATGGCAACTAACACAACCCCGATCGCGATGACGGCAGCCGCCACATCGAATGGCAGGACGTAACGGTTCAGATCTGATGCCGTAAGGAGCCAGCCGCCGGTTTCGGTGAACCCGACATTGTAGAGATAGCGCCAAAAGGCGAAGACGCAGGCTGCCCCCACGATCGCTCCGGCGATTCGGCTCGCTCGCCTACCAGCCAGCCAGAACGTGCCCACCATCGTTGCGGTCACCACCCAGGCGATGTCAAGCGCCGAGATGAGTGCCAGGAACTGGAGCGAAGGCTGGAACCGGAGAGCGGCCGCCGTTGCCAGACCGACCAAGGCCCCGAAGCCCGTGACCAGTGCGCTGGCAGCCGCAGCTGTGCCGAAACGTTTGGCCCGGATCGACGCCGACCCTCCGAACCACGGTTCTGATGTCATCGGTACCAGCTTGTCCGCGAGTGCGTACATCAGGATCGTCAGGATGGAGAGTTGAATCGTGATCGAAACGAGTAGATTGCCGCGCGGGACGGCCAGTAACGGGATGGCCAGGGCAGCGCTCGGCAACAGGCGACGGACTGTCGTAATCAGGGCGATTTCCAGGTACACGTTTCTGAGACTAATTCAACTCGGATTCCACGGTGCCGCTCGCCTCTTGGGGTCCTTCGTAGGTTGGTGGAGACTTGGTGTCTGGTCGCGCCTAGCATTGTCTCCCGCATGTCGATTTCTTCCGACGTTACCGAGTCGGGCTCGCCAGAGTCCCCCACCCCAGCCGAGTCTCAGGGCCGCACCCTTGGGAACAGGCTGGCGCGCGTCGTGGCTTGGACGGTTCTCGGAGCAGTTGTTTTCGCTGTAGTGGTTGGAGCAGTCATTTGGCGATCGCTGGATTCGATTCCGAAGGTGCCGGTTGAGGTCGAATCGGCGAGGGGCCGTCTCAACGCCGTCACCGGAGCAGACCTTGCCGAGCAGCAGTCGATCGCCGCCGACCTCGAGGCCCAGGTATTGGCGGCGGAGGCTGCCGCAGACGAGGTAGTGGTGGATCCCGATTTCTTGGAGACCCAGAGGGCTGCGCTCGATGACCGAAACGTAGACGACATCGTGATTGATTTCGCCAAGGCGACACCTGTTCCAGACGCGGTCTATGACTCCTACCTTCTAATTGGTTCTGACCTGTCAGAGTCTCTCGCGGATGTCATCATCTACGTCCTCTTACCACGTGACGGGTCCGATCCGATTTTGACGTCGTTGCCTCGAGACCTCTACCTGCCGAATCCGTGCACGCGCCAGAACAGCAGGCTCAACGCCGCCCTCAACGGGTGCGGTGAATTCGCCAACGGACCCGAACTGCTCGGTTTGATGGTCGAGGACTACACCGGAATCCCGGTTGACCATTTCGCCATTGTCAACTTTGAGGGTTTCGCAGACGTGGTTGACGCTTTCGGGGGTCTTGAGATTTGTGTCAATTTTCCAGTCATGGACTCGAAATCGTTTAGATCGGAAGAGCACACGTCTGAACTCCAGTCACACTGATATATCTCGTATGCCGTCTTCTGCTTGAAAAAAAAAATCAAAATCAAAAATATTGTCTTTTTCCGCATTATTTTCATATAAAGACTCCCTGCCACACATACGCTTGCCACCTCCTCCTCAACACACCTCATCTT
>CALCCX010000317.1 GCA_937900165.1 uncultured Acidimicrobiia bacterium
CACCGTCGTCGGCATCCAATCGTTGCACGACCTCGGCCAGCGATTCGTGGTCGGTGCCTTGCTGGCCGAAACGTTCGAAGAAAAGGAACACACCGGCCAACGGCTCCCGCTGTCGGTGATCGTGCTCGACGAACTCAACAAGTACGCGCCGCGCGAGGGGCGCAGCCCACTCAAAGAAATGCTGATCGACATAGCGCAACGCGGCAGATCGTTAGGGGTGCTGCTGGTCGGCGCCCAGCAGAGCGCGTCGAGGGTCGCCCAAGAAGTGCTCGAGAACGCTTCGATACGAGTGGTCGGCCGCCTCGACGCGGCGGAGGCAGAGCGCTCCGAATACGGCTGGATGCTTCCGTCGACTCGGGCTCGGGCTCGGCTGCTCAAACCGGGCACCATGGTCGTGTCCCAACCGGCCATCCCCGTCCCGCTCGTGCTCACGTTCCCCTTCCCCGCCTGGGCCACCCGGCGAGAGGAAGTCGGCGACGAGGGCGACCCGTTCGAGGACCTGTAACGCACCGTGCGAGTCCTTCACACCTCGGACTGGCACGTCGGCAAACGCCTCGGTCGCTACGACCGCTCCGACGAATATCGGGAGGTCATCGCCGAAGTGGCCGCGATCGCCACCGACAACCAGGTCGATCTCGTGCTGCACTCCGGCGACCTGTTCGACCGTCCACTCCCGCCGATCGAGGCCCTGTCGATCGGCCTCGAAGGCCTGGTGGCGCTCAGCGACGGTGGGCGACGTCCCGTCGTCGTGATCGCCGGAAATCATGACTCGCCTGGCCTGTTCGAGGCCCTCGCTCCGCTGCTGGCCGACCGCAACGTGCACATGGTCGGCGAAATCAGACCACCGGACCGTGGAGGCGTGCTCGACATCGAAACGCTTGCCGGTCGGGCCGTGGTCAGCGCCTTTCCGTTCCTCAGAGAGGGCAGGGCATTCAACGTATGGGAACCGACCGAGGAGCACTACAAGAAATACGCAGACCGGCTCAGGCGAATCTCACACGCCTACAGCACTCACGCTCAGGAGATCGCCGGCCAGGACGCCGTCACGTTCCTCGTGTCGCATTTCCTGGTCGGCGGCTCGAAGGTGCATGGACACGGAGCGCCTCGCGGAGAACGTGAGCTTCACATGGGCGAGGCATACGCGGCCACGACCGAGGCAATCCCTCCTGGGCCCCAGTACGTCGCCCTCGGTCATATCCACGCTCCCCAGCGGGTACCAGGCGCCCAGGTTCCGGCCGAGTACGCAGGATCGCTGCTCGAACTGGACTTTGGTGAGGCCGGAGAAACCAAACGGGTGGTGCTCGTCGACGTCGAGCCCGGCATTCCTGCAAGCGTCAACTCGTTCCCTCTGAGCGGTGGCCGTCGCCTACTCAGACCTCACGGAGAATGGGCGGACCTATTGGCAGTAGAAGGAATTTACGAAAGCTACCTCGACCTCACCGTCGAAACAGCCGGGCCTGACCCCGGCTTGGCCGACCGGGCCCGAGCCGAATTCGAGTACCTGGTCAAGGTCAAGGCCGAATACCCCAGAGCAGAGGTCGAGCGGTGGGTCAGGCAGGCGAGGACGCTAGCCGAGCAGTACGGCGAGTATTACCTGGGCGTCGAGGGAGTCGACGCTCCGCCAGGCCTGATCGAGGCGTTTTCCCAACTCCAGGCGGAGGTCGAAGATGCGACCCCTTGAGCTGCGGCTCCGCAATTTCCGGTCGTTCTTTGGGGACGACCACACCTTCGACTTTCGAGATCGCCACCTGGTCGGGGTGGTCGGACCAATCGGGGCCGGCAAGTCGACGATTCTCGATGCGATCGCCTACGCCCTGTACGGCCGTACCCATCGCATCAACAGGTCGACCAAATCGCTGATTCATCAGCGAGCTGATGGGGCGACTGTATTCTTTCGGTTCTCGGTAGACGACGACGTCTGGGAGGTGGTGCGCTCCATACGTCAAAAGGGCCAATCCCAGCATGCCCTGTACCGGTATCCCTCGGACGATCCGGACGCCGAACCAGTCGAGAAGGTTCTCCAGGAGGGTGAGGTCAACGCCCGGATCGAGGCGATGTTGGGATTCGACTACGACGCGTTTGGCCGGTCGGTCCTTCTCGCCCAGGGCCAATTCGCTGAGTTTCTGACCTCCAGGCCTGCAGAGCGCGATCGGGTGCTGAGAGGCCTGTTCGGCCACGACCGGATCGAAACCATGCGGGAGGCCGCCAAACAGAAAGTGGCGAACCAGGCCCACGAGATCGAACTGCTGGACGTTCGGCTCGAAGCAGCCGGAGCCGCCCAGGCGCGGTTGCAGACTCAGCGGGCCGAATATGAGATTCTGTCAGCCCGTGTCTCCAAGTTGGCCGCGGCCGAAGAAGAAGTGGTCGGTCTCGCCGCGACCATCCAGACGGCGGGGGAGCGGCAGCGGGCTGTCAGCGAACGTTTGGATGAGCTGAATCGGCTCGCCGACCGCATGCCGGATGCCGCCGCCAGCCAGGCCGTCACCGCCCGTTCCTCCGAAGCTCGCGACCAGCGAAAAACTCTGGCGGCCGCCAATGAACAGGTGCACGCCGAAATGGCCGAAGCCGAGAAGGTACTCAAGTCGGCAGATCACCAGGCCAGGCTTGCCACCATCGAGGCGGCCTCGGATCTGCTGGTTCGACTCGATGCCCAGCAAGCTGCGATCGAGGGAGCCGTTGCCCAACACAAGGCCGGTGAACGACGGGCAACCAAAGCCGAGCAAGAACGGTCCGAAGCCGAAATGCGGGTCGCCGAGGTCCGGCCAATCGCCGAAGCCGCAGAGGCAACGGTTGCTGAAGCGAAGTCGAAGGTCGAGGCCTCGGAACACGCTTTGCACGAGGCGCGCCACGCCGATATGGCTGCCAGCCTGCGGTCCGGCTTGTCGGTTGGGGATGCCTGCCCGGTATGTGCTCAGGAGGTGCCGAAGATCCCGCCTGTCGATGCCGCGGTGGCCGAGGATGCGGAGGCGGCCGTAGCATCTTCGAGGGCCGCGTTTGGTCTCGCAGACCATGCCTCTCGCAAAACGTCCGCGGACCTCGAGGCCGCCGCAGCCAAGGCTGAGGCGTCTGCCGAGCGTGCCGCTGAACTCGCCAAGGATGTCGAGGGCCTGGCTGTTGCCTTGGCGACCGCTGGCGAGCAGGAGTCGGTGATTGTTGGGGAGTTGGTAGAACGCCTGGGCGAGGGCGAACCGCGAGAACTGGTGACGCTCGCCAAGGTCGAGGTCGAATCTGTTGCGAGCAATCTCGAATCGGTCAGACGTCGCGTCGACGAAGCCCGCCGGGTTCTGGATGCCGCAATTACCGCCGAACAGGACGCAGACCGGGCGCTCGGCGATCTCAGAACCCAGGTGAGCGCGCTCGCCGGCAGACTCGATTCCAGCGCAGAGATTCCCGAGGACGATCCGCAAGCCTTGGCCGAGGCTCTCGGCGCGCTCCGCGCAGGATGGGTCGCCAAAACCGCCGAACTGGACGAACAAAAGGGTTTGGCTGTCGATGAGCTGGCGGCAGCGCAGGTCAGACAGGGTGAGGTGTTCGCCGAACTCGAGATCGAAGGCGACTTCTCATCTGTCTTCGCCTCGGCCAGAACCCAAGCGGAGATGTTG
>CALCCX010000318.1 GCA_937900165.1 uncultured Acidimicrobiia bacterium
GGCGTACACGGTGAAGTGTGTTATGGAGTGTAAGGGGCAGTGTGGTGGTGGAATGTGTGTGTACTATCTGTATTTTTTTTTTTAATGATACGGCGACCACCGAGATCTACACTCTTTCCCTACACGACGCTCTTCGATCTCATTTGAAGAGACGGCGTCGGCCGGGTAGGGGGCAGATGCCGCGGCGATCGAGAGTCTCAACCGCCGATCCGGCGCAGGGTGGTTACGGAAACAATCCCCGGAATATGAAAGCCGCCATTTGCGCTCTGGTGACTTCGACGTTCGGGCAGTAGACCGTGCCGGTTGAATCGCAGCCGAGGGTGATTCCTGCTTCGGCGATGGCGTTGATGTTGGCCTCGTGGGTGCCGCTCACGTCCGAGAATCGATTACCGACGACAGGGTCCAGATCGAAGGCTCTGGCAAGGAACGACCCCATCTGTGCCCGGGTGATTTCGTCGTTCGGGCAGAACAGGGTCCCGTCGCTGTTGCATCCGAGGGTGATTCCTGCTTCGGCGATGGCGTTGATGCTTGCTTCGTGCGTTCCGCTGACATCCCCAAAACGATCACCCGGTATTGGATCGAGTTTCAAGGCCCTGGCAAGGAACGACCCCATCTGCGCTCTGGTCACCGTGTCCGCCGGGCAGTACTGCGTCCCGTCGGCGTTGCAGCCAAGCGTGATGTCCGCCCACGCCATGTATTCGATCTCGCGAAAGAACTGATGGTCCGTCGTTATGTCTGTGAATGTCGAAATGGTTGGTGTTTCGAATCCGTCGATGACGTTGATCGTCCACGTCACGTAGATGGGATCTGTCCCGTCTGTGACTTCTATGGTGAGCGAGTAGCTCGGCGTGGTTTCGTAGTCGAGGAACAATATCTGAGAGATGTCACCCGTCGTCGAATCGATTTCGAATGCGCCGGCTTGATTCCCGCCCGTGATCGAGAAGCTCAGCACATCGCCGTCTACGTCGTTGCTCGACACCCTGCCCATGGCGTTCGGTGGTGGCGAGAACTCACCGACGTTGATCACCGCGCCTTGGGCGGTTGGCGGGTTGTTGCACGTCGACGTTCGGGCCAACAACCAAGGGTCGTAGTCGACATCCGCGCTGACCGGGAGTCCGGTGCCTGGGCCGTCGCCGGATGGACCGCTGGCATCCGCCCACCAATTGTTCTCGAACGTCACCTCGACGCCTGTGGTATTCAATACGGTGCCGACGTTGCCGGTTAGGCAGTTGTATTCCGAGTTGGCGGCGAGAGTCACGGAGTCGGCCAGGCTGAGCGCGGTGCCTGCGTTGTGGAACCAATTCTGAGCCACGAGATATGAACCGCTGCCAGCCAGAACAACGCCGTTGACCGTGCCGTTGCCACCGATGGTCTGTCCGAGTGTGCCGAACCAGTTGCCGGTGATGATTGCAGACGACCCTGCTTCAGTCCCGGTGATCGCGATGGGGAACGTGCCCACGTAGAAGTAGTTGTCCCGGATCTCGAACCCGGTGTTGGCTGCCGCAAGGCCGGTCACGTCGATCGCCTGGGTGACCCCGGCGAACCCACCATCAGGGGTGGCGCTGAAGGTGTTTCCGACGATTTTCCAATCAGTCGCAGTCGTCGCGCCGGCCGGTTGGGCCCAAACGCCGAACAGGCCAGAGTTGGTTATGTAGTTGCGTTCGATCTCGTCTGATATTCCGTCCTGGTTTGATCCCACCAAGAGGTTGGAGGCGTTCGAGTACACCTCGACACCCAGCGGGACCGGGAGAGATGTTGTGCCATCCGTGCCCAGTCCGACCCAGTTCCCCGCGAACACCACACCGTCGCCGTGAACCTCCGCCGCCGAGTTGGCGCTTCCGATCACGTTGCGTTCGCCGACGTCGTCTACGCCGTCGCCGTTCGTTCCTATCGTCGCCCCAGTTGTGTCGATGCCCACGACTACCGCGTTCTGAGCAACGACACCGCCGAGTTGGGCTGTGCCGGCTGCATCAAGACCGAGGTGGTTGCATGCGACGACATGGCCGGCACCGTCGACGAGATTGACCAGGTTGCCGAATTCGTATACGTCCATTCCGAGCGACAACCCGCGGATGGTGGTAGAGCCGACAGTGTGATTGACGAATATCCCGCTGTAGCTGGTGTTGTTGGTCGCCAGGACCTCGATTCGCATTCGCGAAGGGGCAGTCGCTGTCGCACATACGTTCGCCTGGGGCCCGTCGTACTGTGGTTGGGTCGTTCCGTCGATGGTCACGGCCTCAGTGATGTTCACAAAAATGTCGGCGACCGTCACCCGGCAGACGCCGTTGGGACACGAACTCGACGGAATGTTGAAGGTGATCACGTCCTCGCCAGCGTTGGCGTTGGCGGCTGCAACGGCACCCATGAGGCTGCAATCGGCAGCGGCCACGGTGCAGGCATCGAGGGCGACATCGTCAGAGGTCGTGTCGACTTCGAAGGTCGTGGCGGCTGATCCCGGAGTCAACGAGACAAAAAAGAGCAGGATGAAAACACCTGCCAGCATCATCGTCTGGATTGATCGTCTTTTCATCGGTCTCCCTGAACATTGGCTGAGAGGCGGAGACTACTTGCGGAGCGCGGGGAGCGTCGAGGTCGAACCCGGAGCCTCGAGGGGCTAGGCGGAATGACTGGCCATGGCATCCCAGTCGATTGGGCTGGAGAGCAGTGCTAGGTCTGTTCCGATCACTTCGAGATACTTCTGGGCGGCGCCGGTGTTGTAGACCACCACCCGCTCGTCACGGTCGACCGTCCCTTCTGATACCAGTGTTTCCAACACCGCGAGGCAGGCGCCAGACTCCGGAGCGAATGAGATCCCCTCGAGTTCGGTACCGCGCTGCGCCCAGACGAGCAGTGCCTCTTCTTCCGCAGCCCTGGCCTGGCCGCCAGACTCCTTCACGGCGTCGAGGATCATGAAATCACCGACCGCATTCGGTACCCGAAGGCCGCTCGCTGATGTGAAAGGGTTTGGGAACGGTTCGGCAAACCGCTCGCCGTTCTCCCATGCGGTGGAGATCGGTGCACAACCGGCCGCCTGACAAGAGATCATCCGCGGTCGATTCTCACTGGTCAGCCAACCGATGGCGCCGAGTTCAGCGAAGGCCTTCCACATGCCGATCAGCCCG